>JBBRTP010000018.1:0-9906 GCA_038244255.1 Candidatus Saccharimonadia bacterium | reverse complement strand
TTGCCTAAAAGTGAGGCGTGTGGGGCGTAATAACCTGCCGTACGCAGGCTCGATCCTAGCTGCGTACGAAGCTGCAGAATAGCCTTCTGATTCTGTGACGCAGCTGCAGTAGAGGCTACTTGGCTTAGCTTCACCGCATCTCCTGAAGCAAAGATCATAGTGATGGCTGTTAGCTCATAGTCTTGCAGCCCGTCGTTCGGTTTGAGCCGGTCAAATTGGTAATCGACCCGCGTGAAGAAGATTATTTTACGCTCCAAGCGCGTAATCTTAAGATATCCTCGTACGGCTAGATCTATAACGGTAGCCGTAAACTCGGTCATATCACTCTTGGAATCGACTAGTAGGCCGATTTGACCGGGAGTTAGGCCATCTGGTGCCTCGTATTGTGCCACCACGGTCTGATTACGACGCTGGCGCCAGCCGTCTATCTTGCGATAGACAAATAGGCCAATCACCACCAGTACTGTGAGCCAGACCAGTGCGGCCAGAGCTAGATGCGTCCAAAACGATGCCGATAACGGCGGTTTTTGATTGGCCACCAGATAGGTACTAAAGGTTCCTCCCGGCAGATTCATATCGAGAGTTAGACCGCTACCTCTGGGCAGGGTAGCTGACGAGAGCGAGATGACCGAGGTACCTGAGCCAGAGATGGTGCAATCGTGTGCTTGGGAGCCGGCGGTGCCGGTGTAGCAGACTGGGGTGGCCGTCGGTGCGGCTGGCAGGAGTAGCTCCAGCGAGACATGATCAATCGGATACTGCCAACCCTGCCCGGTAACGTTATAGTTGACTCGGTCGAGAGGACCGTTTTTAAGGGCAAAGGGTGTGAGCTCATAGCGAAGGGTATAGACCTGCGCGCCCACGACTGTTCGATTAGCATCGCCGATCTTTATCTCCTGGTAGTCGCCGGTCTGACTCTGTCCGGCGATACTGGCCGGCGCACCACTGCTGCTGGCAACTCCCACCAATTTGAAACCGTAGTAATAGCTGTCACTGCCGTTATGTAAAATCACCGGAATATCCCGATAGATGCCGTGATGCGACGTAGCACCAAAATCGACGGTAATAGTCTCGGCCACGCTCAAGACGTTATGCTGTGACAACGTTACGACCGACCTAAAATCGGTGATGCGCTCGCCACCGTCGGCTCGAATTGCCTGAAAGGGTAGAAAGAGGAGCGAGAGGAGGCCAAGTAGGGGGATTAAACGCTTCATGATCCTAGTATATGACGGGGCCTGGTTGGTTCACAATCCGCGGCTTGGTATACTACCCGTGTCCCTTGCGGGCTCGTAGCTCAGTTGGTTAGAGCAGGTGGCTCATAACTACTTGGTCCCTGGTTCAAGTCCAGGCGAGCCCACCATTGCAATTATTTGTATTTCATGTCAATATAGGCCAATCTCATCGCAGTGCGCGCTGGGCGTACTCCACAACCATCCCAACCCGAAGGGCGGTCTCGCCATGCAGCGTTACCTCTACTTAAGTCTGGCTGGGCTGGTGTGCCTGGGCAGTCTTGTAGTCGCAATCACCAGACCCGATCTGCGTCGACCGATCATGATTGCCGGCCTAGCTGGCGGCCTCATCGAAGCGGTCTCGGAGCTCTGGTACTTTCATGATTACTGGCACCCGCCAACTCTCCTAGCCTTCCCGACGCCCGAGGACCTCCTCTACGGCTTCGGCGTCACCGCTCTGGCAGTCTGTGCCGTTCCGTTCTGGTTCAATGGCCGATACCAGCGGATAGGGCGATCTCCTTCGGGGCAGACCCGTACCATCGCTATCATAGCCTTCACTGGCTTCGCCGCCGCCATAATGACCACGGCAGTCTGGACCGGCTGGCTGAGCTCAATCTGGGCCGCCTGCCTATGCTACGCCGTTCTCGGCATTATCGGATGCAGCCTCGTGCCAGAACTCACGATAGCGGGAATATGGGGAGGTCTCATCATGGGTTTATTGGCACTCGTGGGCTACTGGATCGGCCTCAACCACCTCATCGATGGCAACGCCTTCCTCAATCGCGTGCTGCTGCACCCCCACCAGCCCGGCGACATCCGGATCCTCGGCCAAGTTCCGTTCGACGAGGTCGTATGGAATACCGCCAGAGGCTTCTGCTTCGCCGTTGTCTACCCCTTGCTCGCCGGGGTACGTATAAAGTTCCACTCCCGTACGTCCCGCATGGGCCCCGTTCTCGCCGTTTGGTGAGGGCGGGGCACCAGCGGGGCTTTAACTTTGCCTTGATGTCTGTCCCGCTCTAGTACTATATGAGCCCTTGGACGAAACCGCCCAAATCAGCTACATTTACCTATATGCTCCCTGCAATCTTTGCCGCTACTACCTTCGTCTCCACCATGCTCGGCGGGCTCTTTGCCCTCGGTAACCGCGATAAGCTCCACCGTATTCTCGGATTTACCGCCGGTGTGCTCTTGGGTGTGGTGGCGTTCGACCTGCTCCCCGAGATCTTTCGGCTCATCCAAGCGACCAGCACCGACCCCATCGTACCAATGGTCGCACTCGTAGTAGGGTTCCTGGCATTCCATATCCTCGAGAAACTCACCATCATCCACTCGGCTCACGAGGAGGAGTATGAGGAAGGTCACAAGCACCCCCAGATTGGCCTCTTCTCGGCCGTCGCCCTCTCGGCGCACTCGTTCTTCGATGGCGTGGGTATTGGCTTGGCCTTTCAGGTTAGCACCGGTATCGGACTGATAGTGGCCGTTGCGGTGATTGCCCACGATTTCTCCGACGGTCTCAATACCGTGAGCCTCATGCTCTCGCACAATAACAGTACTAAGCGCTCGTTCTGGCTGCTCATCCTGGATGCAACGACGCCTATTCTTGGTGTCGCCTCCACCTACTTCTTCCGGTTATCCGAGCAGAATCTGCTGATATACCTTGGCTTCTTCGCTGGCTTTCTCCTCTACATCGGCGCCTCCGATATCCTGCCCGAGGCCCATGCCAAGCACCCGTCGCGTATCACACTGGCGCTGACCGTATTGGGTACCACGCTCATCTTCTTGGTGACGAGGGTGAGCCTTGGGTAAAACTCCTCGACTATCCAGGTGATTTAGATCTCGTCTATAATGGCCAGGCATCGACCCAACAGATAAGGCGGTGAGTACCCATGGCCATCTCGGGCCGGCTCCACTCCTGGAGCCCGGTCGTAAAGGCCGGACTCTCATTCCTGCTCCTAAGCGCACTGCTCTTGCCACTGGGCCACGTTTTGCGCTCTTCAGCCATCGCCGGTTTAGGCAGCGAGACGGCCTTCGATGGCGGCTTCTACCTCGCCGGTGGCAGCATCAGCCTGGCGCTTAAGCGATCGCGGCATCATCTGCTTAATTGCACCACCCGTCAGGGTCTAGAGCTCGCGGCGCTCGTCACCGGCTCGTGCTTCTTCGCCCTCGGTGCGTTACATCAGCCGAGTACGCTGGCCAGCAGCGCGCAGGTCATAGTGGGATTCACGCTGGGACCTGCTGCCATCTGGCTCTATTGGTACTGGCACCGCGTCACCGAGGCTCACGAAGACCATCACCACGGCTTCTCCTGGCACCTGCTGGCCGACACGATCGCGGCTGGTTCGATCATGGTTGCCGGTGTCGTCACCGCGCTCACCGGCGAGCCAGCCTGGAACTTCCGGACAGCCATGGTGACGTTCGCCCTTGTGCTAATACTAGCCATTGCGCCCGCCCGAGAGATCATCGGTGGTATGAGCCACCGACCCGCCAACCACCCTGGGTAGTTCTTGCGAGCTACCCTCTTCATATTAAAATATGATTGCCCAACTTAGCATAAGCGATTTATAATCGAGCCATAACTTAATCGAAGGGAGGTGA
Source organism: Candidatus Saccharimonadia bacterium (assembly GCA_038244255.1). Classification (GTDB taxonomy): domain Bacteria; phylum Patescibacteriota; class Saccharimonadia; order UBA4664; family UBA4664; genus JBBRTP01. The sequence goes on along the minus strand of JBBRTP010000018.1, from coordinate 6,085 downwards.
TCCGTTGCCAAGTCCTAGATCTAACGGGCGGACCGATCGAACAAGTAACCACGAGGTGATTACGAGTTAGCTCCCTTCCCGGGCCGCCTAAGTAGGCAAAACCCCCACAGGCTGTGGGGGTTTTTAGTTGAGCTATATTGATCAAAACCGTTCGCCGGCTACTCCCAGCGGAATAAGCGCACCGTCACAAAGAAGATGATGATGCCCCAGACCGTCAGCCCAACTAGCTCCGGGCCGAGCTGGGATAAGTGGGCGCCCTCATTGGCGATACGGCGCAGGCCGTCGCCGAGGTAGGTTAGCGGGAAGTAGTCAGTGATGGTCTTAAGCCAGGATGGGAAGCTATCGCGCGGGAAGAAGATACCCGAGAGAAAGAGCATGGGGAACTGGATGAGTTGGGCGATGGGCGCGGCCTGATTCTCGTCTTTGGCATAGCCGGCGATGGCAAAACCGAAGCCCAAAAATACCACCGAACCCAGAATGGCCACAAAGAGGAAGGCAGCAAAGCTACCGATCATATGGAAGCTAAAGAGCCAGACGCCAAGACCCGCGAGCAGTAGCACCTGAATCACCGCGATGATGAGGCGGGTGATACCCTGGGCGAAGATAAAGTTGATGGGGTGCGTGGGTGTGGCTTGCAGACGACGCAACGCGCCGGTGGTCTTGTACGACACAAAGGCAAAGGCCACGCTAAAGATACCAAGCTGCATGATGGATAGCGCGATGATCCCGGGCAAGATGAAGTCGATGTAGCTTAGGTTATTGGTAGTGACGCCCACGGTCTTCACCGAGAGGATAGTGCGGGCTTGGGTCGCGGTGGTATTAAAACCACTGACGATCTGGCCCAGGATGAGCCCAGCCGTCTGGCCGTTGCCTGGCTTGGCCTTGTTATACTGCGCCTCAACCTGAGCGTTCTGGAGGCCTTCGGCGCCCGACTTGCCGAAGTTGGCCGGTACAACCACCTCAAGGTCGAGCTTGCCCTTACCGAGGTTCTCCGAGGCCGTGGCCTGGCTATCGGTCGTCACCTTAAAGGCGGTGATGCCCTTAACGCTAGTGACAAACTGCTTTGAGAGCTGAGTATTGGCCAGGTCGTTGATGTTTAGGCTGATAGCCCCGGCACCACTACTCTTGGACAGTAGCCCAAAGACTGCCACCAAGACGATAGGAATAAAGAGCGTGAAGAAGAGGCCGGTGCGATTACGCACGTACATCTTGAGTGAGGCGACGGTGAGGCTTGATAGAGTTCGAAGCTTGCGCTGCATCCTAATCCCTAATCTCCTTACCGGTCAAATCAATGAATACATCTTCTAAAGTAGCGAGTTCCACCTTCTGTTTTGACTTAAAGCCACGCGCCAAGAGCTGCTTAATGAGGTTCTTCGGCGTATCGAGGGCGATTATCATACCCTCGTCCATGATGGCCACTCGGTCGCACAGCACTTCGGCCTCCTCCATGTAATGAGTGGTCATGATGACCGTAGTCCCCTTGCGCTGGATCTGTTGTACCAGGTCCCAGAGGTTGCGGCGCGCCTGTGGGTCGAGACCCGTGGTGGGCTCGTCGAGGAAGATAACCACCGGCTTGTTCACGAGCGTTGTGGCAATACTAAAGCGCTGCTTCTGCCCACCGGAGAGATCCTTCACCTTGGACCGGGCCTTATCGGTAAGATCTACCTCACGCAACAGCTCCATGGGGTCGCTCTCGTCGGTGTAGAGATCATTAAATAATCGCAAGAGCTCGACCAGGCTGAGGTTGGTAAAAAACGACGAACTCTGCAGCTGGATACCGATGCGCGCCTTCACTTTGTAAGGGTTCTTACTTACGTCAATGCCATCGAGCACCGCCGTGCCACTGGTAATGCTTCGCATGCCCTCGATCATCTCGAGCGTCGTGGTCTTACCGGCACCATTAGGGCCAAGGATACCGAATACCTCGCCCGGCTGAACGGCAAAAGAGATACCCTTTACGGCTTCGAAACCGTCTGGATACTGCTTTTTGAGGTCGATTACTTCAACGAGGGGAGTTGCCATATGAACGAGCTTAGCACGAATTACTTTAGTGAATCAACTAAAAAGGACCCGTGGTCGGGTCCCTCTTGGACGAGCTGCACTAGCCCTTTTTTAGGACAAGAAGGCCAGTCCGCGGATTCTCTACCGTTACGCGGCCAGCTGGCAGCGCGTCGATGGGAGTACCTTTGGTACTGATTTCACGGGCGAAGAAGTAGATCCGCTGCAGACGACCGCCCTTAAGGAGGACATCCTTCATATGCAGGAAGTACTGCTGACCCTTCGAATTAGTCTGGGAGTAAGCCATAACCATTCCCTGTTTAATAATCTTATCTTGTATTATGCTTATGCTTTATTAATTGTCAACAGATAGGGCTATCTGGAGAATCTAAATATCGGCAAAGAGCGTCACCTCGTTGCCATTTACGCGGATAATCCCCCGCGCAATCGGAAACTCCAGCCGCTGGAAGCCGGTGTTCAGCACCACTGTACCGCTGGTGAGAAGCGAGAAGAAGTTGATGTGGCCGGCTAAGATATCGAACGGGCCGGTTCGGTTACTGGCCGATACCGAGACGGCCTCGCCATCGTAATACGTCTGGTAAGGCGACAAGATACGGGTCTTAAAACGCTTGAGACCTTTGGTACTCTGCTGCTGCGCCACATAGGCCTGCTCGTAGGTGGCACCACCTTTGGTATCGACCGCCATTAGATTAAGATCTCCTCGACGCCGGACAGGGTTTGTTCACGCGAGAAATACTGGCCCGGAATACCATTAAGCGCCTCAGTCACAAACATGCTCTGGCCAAAGAAATCGATGAGCTTCTTGGCCTTCTGATAATCGGCGCGATCCTGGGGCGAGAGTTCATTCTCACCGATAATAGCGATGATGTTTTTGAGCGATTCGTACTTTTGCATGATGGCCTGCACCTGTGTCACTAGGAGGTAATGTCGGTCGCCCACGATCTCCGGGGTAATGAGTGAAGAACTCGTCTGGATCAGGTCCACGGCGGGCCGAATGCCGGCCTCAGCCACCGCCCGCGACAGCACGATGACCGAGTCGATCTGGCTCGAAATCTCCTGTACGGCCGGGTCGGTGAGATCGTCGGCCGGGATGAAGATGGTCTGAATGCTGGTAATGGAGCCGTTGGCGTTACTATAGAGCCGATCCTGCAGACGTTTGAGGTCGGAGAAGATGGTGGCCTGGTAGCCACCCTCACTTGGGATCTGGCCCATCATAGTGGAGAGCTCATTACCGGCCTGGATATGGCGGTAGACGTTGTCCACAAAGAAGAGAATGTCGCGCTTCTCTTCGTCGCGGAAGTACTCGGCCAGGGTGGCAGCCGAGAGGCCGACCATAGCGCGCATCGCTGGATTCTCGTTCATCTGGCCATAGAACATCACCGTAGTACCGAGCATCTCGCGGTCGACCAGAGTCTTGTACAGCTCGTGTCCCTCACGAATACGCTCCCCAATACCAGCAAAGAAGGCGAGCTTGGTGGGGTCTTTACCAATGTTGTGAATCAGCTCCATGATGAGAACTGTCTTGCCCACACCGGCGCCACCGATGATACCGATCTTTCGACCCTTCACGAATGGCGTGAAGAAGTCGATAACCTTAATACCCGTCTCCAGCAACTCGTCCTTATTGCCGTAGAGTTGGTTCGAGGTGGCCGAGGTGTAGATACTTCGGCGTGGTACCTCGGGGCCGATGGGCTCCTTGTGATCCTGTGGCTCTCCCACCGCGTTAAAGAGGCGGCCAAGAGCCTTAGCGCCGGTGGGTACTGAGATGGTAGTACCGGTGGAGACTACCTTTACGCCACGCTTTAAAAAGCCACTGGAGACCATGGCAATACACATGGCATCGCGGTGTTCGTTAAATGAATTAATCTCTAACACTACCTCGGGGTGGCCATCCACAATCATGACTTCACGCAATTCAGGGCGGACATCGCCAGTAAAGCCCACCTCTACGATGAGGCCGCGGATGGATTTTACCTGACCTGATATGCTACTCATCCTATGCTCCCAACGCGTTCATGGCATTTACAATCTCTTTAATTCGATCGTCGGCCTCACCACGCTTTGCCCGGTTGTACGCCATAATCAGTTCAAGCTGCATCTCCTTAGCGCGCTTTTTGGCCGCAGACATAGCGGTAAAGCGTGAGGCGTACTGAGCCAAGCGACTCTCAAGTATCACCTGCGACAATGCGATCTCCATCATGACGCTCTCTAGATACTTCACTACCTCATCGACGTTCGGTTCAAAGAGATATTCACGCGGCGATATGACGTCACCACCGCGCTCCTCGGTAGTATTACCCAGCGCTCGTACGCGACCGAGTAAATCGATGCGACCCGGCTCTTGCTGGGAGAGCGAGATGTAGCGCTGGAACCAAACGGTCGGCTGTTTGTAACCCAGTAGCTCTTCCACAATGGGCGAGACATCAATGGCCTGGTCGACATCGGGCAGGCGGAAATAGCGCTTAATTTTGGCGTGATTCTGCACAAACTGAGTCGCTCCATGAGCGCCGATGACGATGAGATCGGTGGTGGCTGGGTCATAGTTATCCAGCACAGTCCGCACAATCCGCGCATCGATGTCGCCCGAGAGTCCGCCTTCGCTCGTGAGCACCACAAATACATTCGGCTTATCCCGCTTGGGGCCATTCTTGCCGGTGAGGCGACCATTGGGATCGACGCGGAGCTGAGTATAGATGGTCCAGAGCTGAGCAAAGAACTCCTGCGACCGCGTGACCTTATCTTTCACCTTACTAATACGCATACTGGCAATACTCTCAAAGATCCCGGTAAGGTCACTAATAGTCCCCACCTGGCCGGCTTCGGCTTGGATCGAAAGGGCTTGGCGTGCCATTATTTACCCCCTCCGGCTTTAGCTGGAGCGGCCGGTATGGCTCCGGCTCCCGCTAGCTTCGGTGCGGCCACTGGTGGTGCCGGCGCCTGCACCGTTACCTCAGTGAGGAGCTTGGCGATTATGCCATCCCAATCACTCTCAGCCGTCATGGTGGGAGAGAGCTCCTTGGCCTTACGTTTTAGGCTATCGATGTTAATCGTAATCTTGCCTTCGGTCTTCATCACGGTGCCTAGGATAAGGTCCTGTTCATTGGTCGAGTATATGGTATCGGGTGGTTGCTTGAGTGCCTAGTAGATCTTCTTGCCTAGTTCAAGATCATTCTTGGAGTCCAATGCCAACTCCGAGCCGAAGTGCGAGAACTCGGCCGCTTGGCGGTACGAGGCCAGCTTCTTAAAGAGGGCGGCGGTGAGCTTCTTCTGCCGCTTATTCTGTCCCACGCCACCCACACGCGAGACGGAGAGGCCCACGCTGACGGCCGGTCGAATACCCTGCCGAAAGGCCACAGCATCTAGAATAAGCTGCCCGTCGGTGATGGACATAATATCGGTGGAGAGCTTGCCGGTAATGTCATTACTGGGGGTGAGCACCACCGGAATAGCAGCTAGGGTCGCTCCGTTACGTTCCAAGCGGCCGGCACGCTCTAATAGTGATGAGTGCGCGTAGAACATATCGCCCGGATAGGAGGCGCGGCCCGGGCTTACCTTCATCAGTAATGACATTTCGCGATAGACCTTGGCGTGGTTGGTGAGGTCATCGTAGACGATGATGCAGTCCTTACCCTTCTCCCACAGGTGTTCGGCCACCGTGGCTCCCACGTAGGGCGCCAGATAGCTCTGAGCCAGTGAATCGAAGATACTTGCGACGATGAGAATACAGAATTCCATCGCCTTGGTCTCATTAAGCTTGTTAATGAGGCGGTCGACATCGGACTTACGTTTGGCTATCAGCACGTGGATCACGATGCGCCCCGTCCCTGCCTGTGCCAGAGTCAGCTGAGTAGTGAAGGCGGTCTTTCCTACCTTATTATCACCCAGTACCGCAATACGCTGGCCCTTCACTAGCGGGAAGAGCTGGTCTACGATGGCGACGCCGGTGGCGAGCGGATCAGTGAGGTCCTGGCGCTCGATGATACCAGGAGCCTCCTTAAACACCGGTGACATCTCGGCAAACGTCACCGGCCCCTTACCGTCTAAGGCCTGCCCGGTCACGCTGATG
>JBBRTP010000017.1:0-10311 GCA_038244255.1 Candidatus Saccharimonadia bacterium | reverse complement strand
GGTTACCGGTTCTACCGTCCCCGCCACGATGAATGGCGATGCTTCGGCCAGTGCCACCATTAGCGTAAAGAATACGGGTAACGTCAGCTGGTACAACAATAATTACTTCCCCATTCACCTCGGCACGGCTGGACCCATCGATCGGACCAGTCCCTTCTATGACCCCAGCTGGCTTGCCACAACTCGGCCGGCGGCACTTAACGAAGCGTCGGTAGACCCCGGTCAAACTGGCACCTTCACCTTCCTTCTCAAAGCCCCCCATGCGCCTGGCGCCTATACCGAGACTTACGGCCTGGTGGTGGAGAATGGGAGCATTCCTGGCTGGTTCCTGGGTGGCATTACCAGTAACATCGCAGTGAAGCAGCCATTCCAAAGCACCTCAACTGACCCGACGCCCATCCATATTGTGGCAGGAGCGAGCAGTAGCGTTACGGCCAATTTCACAAATGCAGGGTCCACCACTTGGTCGGCGAGCCCAGCAATAACGCTCCATACTTCGGGGCCGACTGATCATGTCAGTCAATTTGCTGCCCCATCGTGGCTCTCACCGAGCTCTCCTGGCTATCTCAATGAGGCGAGCGTGGTGTCGGGCGCTTCGGGTAGCTTCTCCATCCCCATAGGCACGACAACCGCTATGCGTGGTACTTACACCGAGACCTTCTTACCGGTGGCAGCTGGCCAAACCTGGTTCGGCGCCCCCATCACCGTGACGATCATCGTGGATCCAGCGGTTTACTCTTGGGATATCACCGATCAGACGTACTCATCTGGAACCGCCTATATGTTCCCAGGCACCGCTGCAACACTCACGGTGAGAGCCAGGAATACCGGCAACGTCGATTGGCACAATAGTGGCAACTACCCGGTCATTCGCCTAGGTACCTCGAACCCGCATGATCGTACGAGCATCTTCGCCACTCCCGCCTGGGTAGCACCGAGCCGAGCCGCGACGATGACCGAAGCGGTAGTGGCACCTGGTAATATCGGCACCTTTAGTTTCAACGTGATGATGCCGTATGCACCCGGTGCGTATCGTGAGTACTTTAGCTTGGTGGCCGAAGGTCACACCTGGATGAACGATCCTGGACTCAACTTTTACCTGAATGTCCTGAGGCCGACCTACTCCTGACAGATCGTTTCGCAGCAGTACGGCACTGGTCTTGTCGCCATGGCTCCCGGTTCTACCCAGACCCTCACTATCGTGGCCAAGAATACCGGCGACGTTACCTGGACCAACAGTGGCGACGGCATTATTCGCCTCGGTACCTCGAACCCCCACGACCGCATCAGTCCCTTCGCGACCGGCAGTTGGATAGCACCGAGCCGCCCCGCTAATCTGACAGAGGCGACCGTGCCACCAGGCAGTAACGGTACGTTTACGTTTTCCATCAAAGCTCCTGCCGCTACCGGTATCTACCGTGAGTACTTTAGCCTTCTCTCAGAGGGCCGGACCTGGATGAACGATCCGGGCCTCAACTTCTATCTCGTCTCGACACCTTAGACTTAGTTTTGCTCAATCACTGAGATAACCTCATCGGTCGTCTTGTCCCACGTCTGGACCTGATAACGAGCTTTTATCTCGGCCTCCTTGCGGGCAAGTACCGTGTCGTCTTGATAGCGCTTCATGAGCTCAAAGCAGGCTCTTGCATCAAACGGTGAGTAGTAATCAAGGAGATCGCCAGCAATCTCCTGAACCGAGTCGGCATCTGAAGCGAGGCACACCTTGCCGTGAACCAGCGCCTCGGCCACCGGCAATCCCCAACCCTCGTAGATTGCCGGAAAGAGCGTATAGCGGCAGTTCTGGAAGAGCCAAGTCGAGTGACGATCGTCGATGCCGTTTAAGATGGCGACTCTACCGCTCACTTCAGGGTCATGCTTAAAAGCGTAGATAACGTCGCTGGTGAGCCAGCCTGGCTTGCCCACTATTGCAAGCATCGGCAGCGAAATACCCTCCTGATGGGCCAGCTTATAGACGTAGTAGAGCAGCTGTGGATTCTTGCGCATCTCGATAGTCCCCTGGCAGAGGATGAAGTTACCCGGCGTGAGCCTAGTGTCGGGTGGCGTGGCGCTGGGGTCATACTCGGTGAAGGTCTCGTCGCCCAGGCGCACGATGCCGCCCTGAGGCCGTGGTAAACCGACCTGCTGGCAGAACGCTTCAACCTCGTTGCGACACGACTTGGAGTTATAGATTAACGCGTCACACTGAGCCGCCGCCTCGAAGAAGTAATCCGCCGAGATCTCAAAGTGGCCCGGGCCGAAGAACTGAGGCGCATTGAGCGGAATAACGTCATGAATAAAGTGAAACAACTTAAAGCCAACCCGGCGACGCAATCGCCCTAGATCGTCGATGAAGTTCGGTCGCCCCCACTCACCTCCCAGGACCAAAATATTATCGTTTGAAGTGAATTGCACCTCGGGCGAGTTGTCAGTAGCCTCGAACCGCATCTGCTTTGCTAGATACAGCGTATGGTAGATCTTGCCGCTCACCGCCTTGGCTACTGGCTTGACACGCGGCGTAAGCCAGGCACGCGTCTCGGGCCGGATCTTCAGATAGTTTTCGCGCAAGCGCACTTTGGTACGCAGACGAAGCGATGGCCGTGCAACTGTCCCGAGAGACGTCGGCGCATTCGCCGTGAGGTAGCGTTGCAAAATAGGCTCAAAGTCAGCCTCCACAAACTTCCGCGAGCGCTCGTGGTAGATGAAGAACTTGGCTAGACCGCGATCGTAGAGTCGCCGCGAGATATTGAAATCTACTCGCTGAATACCAGTGAGGTAGCCCTTCCAATAGTAGATATCGGTAAGATCAATCCAGATGGTGCCGGTCGTCATAGGTCCTCCTTCAGCGCGCTCACCAGCGGGCGCAGGCAGGCCGGCCAGAGTACGACGGCTTCAATAGCTACCTGTTGTTCGATTGAGCGGCGTACCGGCTCCACGCTCAGCGCATCAATAGTGGCGGCACGAAACGCTTCGGGAGTCTTTGCGATATATACCCCTGGGTAGGATGCGAATTCTTCGAAAGCCCGGAATGCCGCTTCAGTACCCACCACGGCCCGTCCCGAGATCAGCGCCTCGGCGGTCTTTAAGTTGGAGCCGCCACCCGAGGCAATCGGTAGGAGAATGGCACTGGCGCTAGCGATAAGACCCTGAAGGCGCGCTTCACTCAACTCACCCACCGCCTCCACGCGGCGCCAGAAGGTCCGATCGACCGGTCGGCGTTGTGTCAGCGACTGCTTAAAGTAGCGCCCTACGCCGCCAGCGATCACGATTCGAGATTCGGGCGGCACAAAGCCCACGCGATCACTCACGTACTCAAGAAAGCCCTCCCAGTTTGGCGGATGATAGCTTGCTACAAAGAGCCCGAAGCGGCCGACCTGCTGACGGGCAAAATGATGCTGCCAATAAGATACGTCCGGCGGATTTGGCTTGAGTGGATTGATGCCGTTTCGCGCTAGCACCACTCGTTTAGCGCCAAAACCTGCCAGTGTCTTGGCATCGGCCGGACTCACCGCCACCACCACATCGGCCACGGCGGCAAGCTCACGCTCGGCCTGCTCGATGGCGGCGACCTGAGCCACCGCCTCATCATCGAACTGCTCGGCTTGCTCCAAAATATGACGCTTCATTGCGTACTCGATGTTATGCGAGCTATAAATGAGTTTTGGACTCATCGTGAGGCTTGTAAGCAGCGGCTTTAACCCCAGGTAGCCGTAGACCTGCTCAATCTCGATGGCATCCGGCTTAAAAGAGTGGATGATAGCCGCCAACCGCGGTCGCACCACCTCGTCGGTCCAAATAGCCTCACCACAGTACACGTCACCCAGGTGCGGGTGTATGTCCATCAGCTGCTCAGTCGACTCAGTCACAATAAGATCATCGGAACCCGATCGCGGGTAGTTGCCACGCCGAAAGACCGCTACGTAACGCACCTCAAAGCCGGCTGCTTCATAAGCTTCCTTGATTGCTCGTGTGCGCTTCTGACCACCGTGATGGGCCGAAGCTATGGGGTAGGTACCAATCATTAAGATGCGTAATCTGGCCATGAGAACGATCCTTTGCAAAAGCGTAACTGTTCGGGGATTGGTGTTTATTGTACTATAGCGGAAGTACGAAAGCATTCAGTGGAGCACGATACGCGAGTGTCAATCAAGCAGTTTATCATCTCGGTGCCACTGGTGGGCTACTCTATCAGGCTGGTGGCGCGCGTCGCCAAGCTCCCTAAGGAGACGGCCGCTTCGCATCAGCGCCTTGATAAGATCGAGCGCGATCTGGGCGATATTCACGTCCTTGTCACTGAGATTAAAGGCATGCGCGACTCCGCTACCGAACTACTCCAAGAGCGAATCATTAACCTCGACTCCCGCCTAGTTGAGATTTCACATCAACTCATGACAGCCGAGCCAGCGGCACCTACAGCATCACCGACCGCTGATTCACACCCTAGAGTCCTGGCTGACGACCACTTACTGGACAAGTTCTATATCGAGTTTGAGAATCGCTATCGAGGCTCCGAAGACGACATTAAGCAGCGTCAGGAAGTCTATCTTCCCTATTTTAAGAAGATATCTGGTGAGGCAAAGCAGTTGCCAATCCTCGACATTGGCTGTGGTCGTGGCGAATTTTTGGCTCTACTCAGCGATAATATGCTACCAAGTCGTGGGTTAGATATGAACGTGAGCATGGTTGAAGCGGCCAAGGCCAAGGGTCACAAGGCAGAGTTGGGTGAAGCACTAGAGTATCTTAAACACCAGCCGACCAACTCATACCAAGCCATCACCGGTTTCCATATTGTGGAACATATCCCTTTCTCGTCGCTCATTCGGCTCCTAGCCGAATGCTACCGCACCGTAGCGCCTGGTGGGCTTGTGATCTTTGAGACCCCGAATCCGGAGAATCTGAACGTGGGAGCCCATACCTTCTATATGGACCCGTCGCACCTCAGCCCGTTGCCACCCGAGTTACTCAAGTTTGCCCTCGAGTCACGAGGCTTTGTAGCCGAGATACTGCGGCTTCACCCTTTGCGTGAGACGCATCATCGAGATAAGTTACTCGATGAGGCATTAGTAATGCTCTATGGTCCCCGCGATTACGCCATCATTGGCCGCAAGCACTAGCTGCGGTTTAGCTCAAGCTCGACCGTGGGGTCGAGTAGATAGGGTGAGCGGCTCTCGCGCTGGACGTTAAACATGGCCGCTTCCTCCCACCAGTCACAGACTACAAGAACGTCGTCCTCAATGGCAAGTTCTACGGAATGAGTCCCTTCACTGAAGATGTATGGCACCGACCACACCAGCTCAATCTGCTCGCCAGCGCCAATATCGCCCGCTGAGCGTCGCTTGAGCCTGGTATTGGTGCCAAAGAGGGGCTGACCCGCTGCGTTTTTTATCAGAAACCCAAAGACCGGTTTACTCACCGCCAACTCCGCGTGAGCTAAGACTCGAATCTCCAAACGATCGGTCTCAATCACATGCTTGGCCGAGACGCTTTGGTATTTGAGCCTGCCATCTCCCCAGCGCTTGCCTCCTACCGTTGCCACGGCGCCATCACTGGTGGGGGCCATAAAGAGTTGGGTGTATCGGGTGGCAATCTCATCGGCCGAGCCTATGGCGGCGATCCGGCTCCCATCGATGAGCGCCGCCCGCGTACAGTATTCGCGCACCGCATCCATATCGTGCGTCACAAAGATGACCGTAGTGCCCGTCTTCTTGAGTTGCTTAAAGTAGGCAAAGCATTTGCGCTGGAAGTCGGCGTCACCCACGGCCAAGACTTCGTCGATCAGTAAAACGTCTGACTGCGACCTAGACGCAAGCGAAAACGCCAGCCGTACCTGCATGCCCGATGAGTAGTTCTTGAGCTTCTGATCCATAAACTCCTCAAGCTCGGCAAAGGCGACAATATCGGCATACATGCTTTCGATCTGAGTTCGGGAGAAGCCCAATAGTGCACCGTTAAGGAAGATATTCTCCCGCCCGGTTAACTCCTGGTTGAACCCAACACCAAGCTCGATGAATGGCACCAATTTACCCTCTACCTCGACGTGTCCCTGAGAGGGTTGATAAATGCCAGCTAGAATCTTTAATAGCGTGCTCTTACCCGACCCGTTACGCCCGACGATGCCGAAAAACTCACCTGCCTCAATCTGCAGATTAATGTCCCTCAGGGCGTGCTGCACGTCGTACTTACGGGCCGATGAAGAGAAGAGATTCAAGAACGAACGCTTTAGCGTCTGGCTGCGCTCGTGGGGCAGCTTGAAGTTCTTTGATACGCCCTTAATACTGACCGCTATCTTCTTGGTCATCACACTTCCTCCGCAAAGTACTTAGCTCGACGCTTGAAGTACGATGCTGAAATAACCACGAGTAAAGCGACAATTCCAATCGGTATCAGCCGGAGCCAGCCAGCACCAAAATAATACTCAAAAGTGCGTGCCTGTGGTGTTAGTAAAGCATGGCGCAGGTCCTGGATGATTTGCGCCATCGGGTTTAAGAGTAGCAACAGGCGAGCGTACTTGTCGGGTACCTGATTAATGGGATATATGATGGGGGTGGCATAGAATGCACCCTGGAGTACCACTTCCCAAATATGAGACATGTCGCGAAATCGTACGTACATGGCACTAAGGAGGAAGGCGACCGCGAGGGCAAGGATAAACAGCTCGACGATTAAAAATGGTACCCAAACCACCGTAAGATGCAATGAGACCCGCGCGAGTAGCATAAAAACACTCACGACGAGTAAGTTGAGACCTAGATTGATCAGAGCCGAGAAAGCTGTGGCCAGGACGATGACATAACGCGGGAAGTTGAGCTTACGCATGAGGTCGCCCTGATTGACGATCGAGATAAGTCCCTGGTTCGTGACCTCAGCAAAGAAGGTCCAGAGAACGATGCCAAGGAGCATGTAGATGGGAAAAAACTCGATACCAGTACCAAAACGTAAGAAACGCACGAAGACGATATAGAGAATGGTAAAGAGCGCAAGTGGCTTTAAGAGCGACCAGAAGTATCCGAGCACCGAGCCTTGGTACCGGAGTTTAAAGTCGGTCTTCACCATCTGCTGGAGCAGAATTACCGAATAACGATAGCGAGCCGCCAGGGCCTGAAATAACTTCACGATACGAGTATTATACCAGCCACTCGATCAGCGGCTCATACCCTTTTTCCCAGGTGTAGCTTCGGGCGCGTACTGGGCCACTGGTACGGATCTTCTCCTGAAGTGCTGCATCGCCCAAGGCCGACGTTAAACCGCGCGAGATATCGGCCGTCGACATGTCATCAACGTATATGGCTTCTTCGCCGATAACCTCGGGTAAAGAAGAATTATTGCCTACTACCGGCAACACCCCGCAAGCCATTGCCTGTAGTGCAGGAAAACCGAAACCTTCGTAGTGCGAGGGGAAGGCCAGAATCGAAGCTCCACTCATGACGGCCGGCAGATCATTATCGGTGACGTAGGCAGTAGGCCGAACGATCACACAGCCCTGAGCGCGCGCTGCAATTATCTGACTATCCAGCTCCTCGGTGAGCCACGACGAGCCACCCACGATAACCAGTGGGTGAGCCTGCCGGAGCTTGAGCGACAGGGCAGCATATGCCCGCACTAGCCTGACTAGGTTCTTGCGGGGCTCAATGTTGCCGACGAAGAGGATGTAATCATTAGGCAACCCGTAACGGCCAGCGACTCTGGCTATTTCGCTAGCCGGGCGACGATAGAAGTGTGTGGTATCGATACCGTGATACACCGTAATCAATTTGCTGGCCGGCACTTGAAGCTCGGTTATGATCTCATCGGTGGCATGCTTGCTCACCGCGATCACCTTGGAAGAGTGCTTAATCCAGCGCGGCACATTAATCCGAAGCATCGCCCGAAACCGCCGATTAATGGACTCGGGAAAGCGAATAAAGGCAATATCATGAATCATGATGGCTGACCGCGAGTGGAGCAGCGGCCATGATTGAAAGTTGGGGAAGAGATAGGTCCCGCGGCCAAAGAACAGATCCATGTAAGGCATAAGCGGGGTCTTGGGCAGGCGGTTAAAGACCCGATACGGGAGTGGAACGGCAATATAGCGTACATTTTTGAATCCCCAGGCTCGTAAGTACTTCTCACTTCGGGTCGTGGTCACGAGGTAAATGTCGTATCTTTCCAGTACCCGCTTGTCGTTCGTTAAAACGTTTATCATGCCGTGGTTACTATGCCCTACGCCACTGATGCGCTCGCCCGAGAGTGCTAGCGCGTCGATGATGAGCCGCTCCTTCTTCATGGCGCGGCGCAGCCGAGCTCGTCGATGGCGAAGCTGGACTTCTCGCCATCAGCGGCCAGCAGTGTGAAGCGATCGTTAACTGCTGCGTTAAAGCTCAGCCGCTGTAAGGTAGGTCCCACGATACCTTCCCAAATGGCCTCACCACGGCGGCGGATCACCATGGGCTCACCGGGAGATTGTAGTGACTTTATGGCAAAGCATATGCTCCCGGTCCGCGTGGTGGCTACCGGTAATGCCAGCAGCTGGAGCTCGGCTCCTGAGTGCCCATCTAGCTCGCTCTTGAGCTCTCCCGTAGTTACGGGCAGCGCAAAGCCACCATTGATACCCGTGATAGTCTGGACCTTATCGCCCGGTAGTACCCGATATATGGCCATCGGTAGGAGACCGGGGTATCGACCAAAGCGCACTTGGTCGCCAGCATCGTAGCTCATCATTTGTAGCCCCTGAAAGGTGAGACCGGCGCTACCACCATGTACCACCACCGCGTCGACTCCCAGCTGGCGCAGCGCCGGTACTGATTGTGGGTCGTTTAAGTCTCTGATACCCTCACGCACGTTGGCCTGAGGACTGTCCGACTGCGTAGTATTTATCATCTTCTTGCCGTGTACTACCTGATACGTCTCGTAGTAGGTGGGTAGTCCGGTCTGCGGCGGTTCATCCAGCGGGTATTCGGCGATGACCCATATCTGACTATTAACTTTGAGATCGGTGTAGATCTTGGGAATATCGGTGACGTAGCTCCAGACGGCGCGCGGCGGGACGAAGGTGATGTACTCGGCGGTCAGGAGTAAAAGAACTATGCCAAGGCTAAGATAGCGCAACCACGATCGTTGAATGAACGAGCCAAGATAAGCCATGGCAACGACGGCGGTGATAACGAGTGCAATGTTTACCACCACGTATAGCCGGGCAAAGACCCGCCACATCGTGATTAGGCTGGTTACATACCAAGCTGGCATATGGTAGCCGAAAACAGATGGCGCAAGACTAAAAACGAAGGCTAACCCCCCCACAAACAGTGCAGCAGTCACCACCAGTTCAGGTGGAGCGCGCCAGGATAGTGACGGGTCAGATCGACGGGCGTAGTGGCGCCAGACCCAAGTCATCACGGCGACCAAAATTATGGCGATAAGACTCAGGCTTAAGTTAATGGTGTACTCAGCTGGGTTCGACCAGTGGTGGTTGAGCGTAACCGAGTAATTTGGGAAGAAGTACCGGACGATCGGATTAACCTCGGCCGGCCGAAGGTACTCGAGAGGACGGGCCGAGAACTGCTGCGCATCGTACTTAATATTATTACGTGAGCTTCCTACTATGGCGGTGATAGCAGCGGAATAATGAACCCTAATATAGACGAGCGGTAAAATGAGTACTGCTCCAAGCCCAACTGCTAGGAAAAACGGCTTCAAGATGGCTGTGATCTCAATCCATGAGCTCCTTCGATACCACAGATATGCGATACCGGCCGCTATGAGTCCCGTGGCCGTGATGCCAGCAAGCAACACGAAATACGGGTCAAGGTAGAAGGCGGCGGCCATGAGAACGGCTAGCCCCAGCGGTTTCCAGCGATTAGGCTTGACCATATGCGAGAAGAAGACCCAGATGAGCCCGATGATTAGTCCTTGAAACACATATGAGGCATGATTTGGCGTCTTCATCTGGAAATAAGGCGTAAAGCTTACGGCGTAACCGGCCAGTACTGGGAGCCAGAACGAGCGGGTCAGCCAGCGCACCAGGCCGAACATCACCAGCGCCGCGCTGACGAAGCCGGTGGCATTGAGCAAGTTATAGCCACAGACCGGTCCGGCAACTTTACTTAGCATCCAGTACCACGCATACAGTAGCGCCCCGCTGGCGTGAATCGGACGCCCGACCTTCTCGCCGTAAGGATAATTCGACACGTCCACATGGCCCCAAATGGGCCAGGCTGGGCTAAAGGTGTTCAGCCAGATCACACCGGCCGTCTGGTCTCCAGGCCCGCTATCAAGGCTAGTCCGGCAGCTCGAAAGCGCTCCTCCCATATAGAAGAAGGTGGCAGCAATATACATAGC
>JBBRTP010000016.1:0-10759 GCA_038244255.1 Candidatus Saccharimonadia bacterium | reverse complement strand
CGCGGGGGATATGCATGAGCCAGGTGACCAGGCTGAGGCCGCTCTGGTGCCAATCCTCCCAGGCTGCCATCACGCCGGCCGCGGAGCCGTTGAGCAAAACGAGCGTGAGTCCCAGCACCACACCACCGATACGGCCAAAGACGCGCGCGCCAAAGCCTACCATCAGCTGCAAGAAGGCGATACTCAGAAGAATTGAAGGCACCAGGAGCGCCAGATGCAGGCTCCAGCCGCCACGAACCAGCCACGCCGAGAGCAGATCGATGAGGAAGGGATAGGTGAGATGACTCCCGGCGGCAATCGGCATATCGAGCGGCAAGCGGGTGGCTACGGCAAAGTGACTCACTAGGCTGGCATGGACGCCGTAATCGGCCCAGCTGGAGCCGGCCGAGAAGATACCTTCTGAAGTACTGATAAGATCGTGCGTCCAAAACAGCCAGGCGAGACCCGCCGAGGTAATGGCGGTAAAGCCACCCCAGATGATCCAAGCGATCGGTTCACCCGGTAGGCGCCGCAGTGGCGAGTTCGGCGGCTTGATCCAGAGCCAGACGCTAGCGGCGGCCGATAACACCAGTGCCAACGGTAGGCTCCACCGATAGGGCAGTACCATGGCCGTCAGTAGCGTGAGCCAAGTCCAACCGAGCAGGCCGAGCGTTACAGCGAGGGCCGGCCGCTCAAACGCGTAGAGGGGGAGGTCGAGCCGCCGCATCAGGGCAGTACCTAGCCAGAGGGCCGATGCGATATAAAGTAGCGCCATCATTGGCATTAGCTTAGCATCTTTGGCGCTTGGTTGGTGCTCGTTACGATCTAGGCTATGCTTGTGAACATGGAATCACCTTGGTCGAGTCTCAGTATCTTCTTTCCCGCCTATAACGAGGCGGCGGTCCTGCCTGGAGTTATCGAACGCGCCGTGGCTACCTTGGAGCGTCTGGGACCCAAGGATTATGAACTCATCATCGTAAACGATGGGAGCAGTGACGATACGGTTCACGTGGCCGAGGAGCTGGCAGTTCGTTTTCCCAAAGTGCGCCTAGTGAGTCACCCGGCTAATCGAGGCTATGGCGCGGCGTTGATCACCGGATTTCAATCAGCGACCAAGGAGTGGGTTGTCTTTACCGATGGTGATGGTCAATTTAGGCTCGATGATCTAGAACGCTTCTGGGCGCCATCCGAGCAGTACGATGTGGTGCTGGGCTACCGGCGGTCTCGTCGCGATCACCTGGGTCGTATGCTCAATGCGAGACTTTGGTCGTGGGCGGTTTGGCTAATCTTAGGCGTAAAGGTACAGGATCTCGATTGCGGCTTTAAGCTCTTTAGAACCAGCTCGGTACGGAGTCTCGGTGAACTCACCTCGACGGGCGCCGTTATCTCGGCCGAACTCTTAATCCGTTTAAAGCGTAGTGGAGCTAGTTTTGCCGAAGTGCCGGTGGAGCATTACTTGCGTGATGGCGGCCAGCCGACCGGGGCGCGGTTAAGCGTCATCTTACGGGCTTTTCGTGAGCTCGTAGCCTTACGTCGAACGATGGGGCGCTAGCGCCAGCTTTTGAGCCACATGTGTTGTTGCAGCTGTGAGGGCGAGAGCGAGATGCCGTAAGTGAGTGGCGCAAAGTAGATAAAACCGGCTATAGCCAGCGAAATTATGCCCACGTACAGATAGAGTGACCAATCGGACTTAAACTCCCAGAAGGGCGTCGTATCATCGTCCCAGCCGACGGCCGCTCCCAGCGCCAACACTACAAAGGCTAGGCTGTAGATGAGCGCAAAGAAGTAGTGATACAGAAACATTACCCGGACTATCTGGCTAAAGGGTAGGAAGTTAATCAGGTAGCCGATGCCTAGGATAGTGAGGCTCCAGCGGTGGCGGCGCAGGCGCTCGCGGGCGGCGGTGGAGGCAAAGCAGAGCCAGAGCAAGCCGGCGATGATGCCCCACCAGACGAGGGGGTTACCGAGCAGATAGATATTACCCTGGCGGCCATTCGGTAGAGTATCGCCTTGCCAGTAGTAGACCGGACGCTGCATGAGCGGCCAGCTGTACCATTTTGACCCATACGGGTGGGTGGCGGACTTGAGCGAATCTTCGGAAGCCCGCATCTCAACGTTTAAATCGATGAACTTATCCCAGAAGCTCAAACGCACACTCGGGTCGTAGGCACTATTGCCCACTAGGGTCGCCTGGTAGCGCTGAGGCATGAAGGCGTCGCCCTGACCGGTCTTGGGCAGGAGCGCAAAGTGAACCGCAAAGACACTCATGTAGACCACGACCGGGATGAGGATAAGCATTGGCCCCTCTATCAGTGCTTGCTTCCACCAGCCCTTGGTCCGGTCGCCGATGAGCTCAACCAGCCAGACAACACCGATGAGACCGAGGGCGGTGAGCCCCGTCCACTTGGTGGCGGCGGCCGCACCGGCTAAAATGCCACTTAAGGCGATGAGCCAGAGGCGGATGTGACGCCGCTGCCCGCGGGCAGCCAGGTAGGCCGTGACGGCGCCGAGGCCAAACAGGATGAGCAGGCTATCGATTAAGATAAAGCGCGACTCCACGATGAGGGCGTTCTCCAGGAGTAGTAGGATGCCTCCCATGGTGGCAATGCGGCGTGAGGCGCCGAGTTGGCGTAAGAATACATAGAAGACGGGGATAATCAAGGCGCCAGCCAGGGCGGGTAAAACGCGTAACATCACAGCCGGATCAGAACCGGCTAGCGCGGCCGCGCTAGTGTGGCTGAGCCAAGCCCAACCACCGAGGAGCAGCTTGCCGAGGGGTGGGTGGGGGTCAAAGTAGTACGACCCGGTGAGGTAATCGCCGGCGTAGGGCTTGAAGTACACTTCATCAAAGACCACCGCGTGGGGGGCAAAGAGGTTCCAGAAGCGAGTCAGAGCGGCGGCGGCCGTCAAAATAGTTAGGATGATGAGGTCGCTGGGCCAGCGCTTAAAAGTCATGAAGCTAGCATAACGAGTTTTTGCCGAGCCTGCACGTGTAACGGCTTGTACCATCTGGAGGTGTGAGGTATAAACACTAAGAACCGTATTCTCTACGAGAAGGGTAGTACCTCATGAGCGTCTCGACCCGTGGTGTGGACGTAGCCAAGAGCTTGGCCCTCCGGCGCGCCCACTCGGCTTCGCTACCAGTCATCCTCAAGTCCTTGCTTTCGGCACTTGATTTCCAGTACGAGATCATTGGCCATGTGGTATCCGCCGATGTGATCACAGTAGAGGCCTGGCTGGCGGAGGAGGAACTGCCGACGTTTAGCCAGTCAACTCGACTAAGGCTCTTTTACTACGCCCTCTTTGGGTACCGGGAACGGCATGCTAGTCAGGACGGCTTTATCGCCTGGCTCGAGCAAGGTCGTGGCCGTGGTACGCACCACGCCGACATTATTGCGGTCTTGCGCTATCGCGAGATCGATGCGGCACAGGAGTACATCTCTCGCCAGCTACTCAAACTGGAAGAAGTAGCAAAGTAGGTCGACGGCGGTCATCTGACCGTCATTTTCTTTCTAGTAAATATAGCGAAAGGCGTTAGCGGCGACCCAGCGCTTGTCGATCTTATATGCCCCTAGGTAGTTCATCTCGGAGATGAGCACCTGGTTACCCTCAATAGCCTCCACGACGGCCACGTGACCCAGCCAGCCGCCACCGCTCCAGGCGACTGCGGCGATGGCCGGCGTGGTGCCGGTGGACCAGCCAGCCGCCCGGGCGTGAGCGTACCAAGTGCGGGCGTTGCCCCAACCCTCGGGTATTGGGCGCCGTCCGGCCACGTACCAGGTACACTGGCCGCCGGCGTAGCCGTTACGGTAGGTGTAGGGCGCGGCCATAGTGCCAGGTGGCAGGAGCTGCCCCGTGGGGCCAGCGGGCAGCTCGGGCGCACGGACGGCCTGATTGGGACTTGTACTGGCGAGCATTGCCGCCCGGCCACGGGTCGCCAGCTGAGCTTGCCCGGGCAGCACGGAGTGCGTCATCACAAAGCTCACCGCGCTAAGGAGTACGAGCCAAGAGGTCAGACCCAGTACGACGCGACCTGAGACCCGGCGCCACGGCCGCTGCATCATGATGAAACGGAGCTGACGCTGCCAACGGCCCAGTGACGTGCGGTTGGTCGTCTGGATAAGATAGGGTGAGAGATAGGGGTGAGTAGTCATAAGTGTAAGTGTCGGTAACGAAAACCAATAGATCAGCGTACACTCACCTCAAATCTTTGCAAGCTCGAGCGGTATCGTAACTTGCGGCGGTGTAACATCCTACCGTAGAGTTAGGCGTATGAATAAATCCCGTAATCGTTTTATTACTGTGATTGAGCTGTTGGCGCTGGCCGTTTTAGTAGCGGCTGGGCTTAATCTGCAGCCGCTACTCGATGAGTATGCCCTGGCGAGCTACCACCCCACACCCAGTGTTGCTGCCATCGAGAGCCAACTCAATCTAACGCCCACGGCACGGGCCGTCCTCTACCGCGCTAATCCGGTCATCGATGACAAGACGGCCTTCAACCGCGACTGTCAGACGACTAAGGGTGAGCTAGAGCTGGGTTGCTTTGCCCGTAATCGCATATATATTCTGCAGATTGATAACGTGAGTCTACGGCCTGAGATGGTCGCGGTGACCGCACATGAGCTCCTCCACGCGGCGTGGGCACGAATGGGCAGCAAAGAGCGGGCAGAGCTCGGCACGGCGCTTGAGCAGGCTTATGCGGGCATCAGCGACACCGAACTACGCGCCCGCATGGCCGACTATGCCAAGAGTGAGCCGGGCGAGCAGAACAATGAGCTGCATTCAATCCTGGGTACCGAATATGCCCATCTGCCTCCGGCACTTGAAGATCATTACCGCAAGTACTTCACATCGCGAACTCCCATTGTGGCGGCACACCAGGAGTACCAAGGGGTCTTTAACACCCGTCGTCAGGAATTGGGTACGGAGCTTGCCACTATTCGAACCCTAAAAGGGCAGCTTGCCACGCTCAACCGCCAGATGGAGCAGTACCGATCGAGTGGCCAGATATCGACTTACAACTCACTGGTGCCACGTCAGAATTCACTAGTTGATTCCATCAACAGTCGCATCGAAATTTACTCCGCTGGAGTGCAGGAATACAACGCATTATCACGATCACTCGACTCACAGCAAATCACCGATACCGAGAGCGGCGTTACTCAGTAACCTCTAAAAAATAAGTTCATAAACAAAGTGAAAGGGCTCTGGAGAGCCCTTTCTGGTGATGGAGTTTGTGTCTTTTTTGTTTTGAGTACTTTTTTTGTGCAGGTACCTATTTGCAATTTAATACCTATATCACGACCTCGTCAAGCGGTTATGAACAGGTGCCTCATTTAAGGCTTCATTTGGCGAGCCAATTCGCGGGCGGTGTCACGTTCTTTGATAGTCTGGCGTTTGTCATACTGCTTCTTGCCACGGCCGATACCAATCTCTAATTTCAAATGACGCTTGTCAGATAACAGAGCCGTTGGGACGACGCTTAAGCCTCCCTGCTTATCGCCAATCAAGCGATCGAGCTGCTTACGGTGGAGCAGGAGCTTGCGTTGGCGCGTGGGATCCTGGGCCGACTTATCACTAGCGTGAGCGTAGGGTGTAACTTGCGCCCCGGTGAGATAGGCCTCGCCATCGCGTAGGATAATGAAGGCGCCTTTTAGACTGACATGCCCAGCCCGCATACTCTTAACCTCATCACCAGATAGCACTAAGCCGGCTATCAGCCGTTCGTCGAGGGCGTAGTCATACGTCGCCCGTTTATTCTTGGCAATTACCTTCATGGTCATATTATAACTGGCTTTTATGGTAATCGCCGTTAGCTTCGACTGGCGAGGCAGCCGTATGAGGCGGGCAGCGAGATTATACAGCCACAAGTAATGGCTGTTATAATCGAGCTCATATGACGCTTCAGCAAGTCAAAACCCTCATCACTGGCGTGATTAAACGCGAATTCAAGCTTGATTTAAGCTCGTTTGAGTACGAAGTTGGTTATGCGGCCGACCAGAAATTCGGTGACTACTATTGCAATGCGGCCTTTGTGGTTGCGCGTGAGCTCAAAGTCTCACCGCGTGAACTAGCGGAGCGCTGGGCCAAATCGCTGGCGCAGGCTAGTGCTGAGTTTAAGTCGGTGACGGTGGCCGGGCCAGGGTTTATTAACATTACGCTCACCGACTCAGCGATCGGCCAGCTGGCGGACGGAGCTGCAACTACCAAGCCGGATACCTTCCATGGCCAAGTGGTGGTTACCGAATACTCTGATCCTAATCCATTCAAGGTTCTACACGTCGGCCATCTCTATACCAGTGTGGTTGGGGATGCTATCACCAATCTGGTACGGGCGGCTGGAGGCGAGGTACACGCAGTGAATTTCGGCGGCGATGTGGGTCTGCATGTGGCAAAGTCGATGTGGGCCATTATTCAGGAGCTCGGAGGCGAAGAGCCGAGTAAACTAAACCACGTTAAGGCGAGCGAGCGTTCCGAGTGGATGGCGGCACGTTATGTGGAAGGTAGCACGGCCTACGAGGACGACGAAGTAGCTAAATCCAGTATCATTAGCCTCAACAAGCGGCTTTACGCCATCATCGTCGAGGGCGATCACACCACGCCTCTGGCTATCATCTATTGGACCTGTCGGTCCTGGAGCTACGATTACTTCGACGCTTTTTATACTCGCATCGGCACCAAGTTCGAGAAGTACTACCCTGAAAGCGAGAACGCGCCGTTAGGGCTAGCTACCGTCCGTGCACAGCTAGCCAAAGGGGTGTATACCGAGAGCGATGGTGCCGTAGTTTTTAAGGGGGAGCCGTACGGCCTCCATACCCGAGTCTTTATTAACTCGAATGGTCTCCCGACTTATGAGGCCAAGGATGTCGGGCTCATCATGGCCAAATGGCGCGATTACCACTTCGACCACTCGATCGTGATTACTGGTAACGATATTGCCGAATACATGAAGGTAGTATTAAAGAGCCTAGAGCAGTTCGAGCCCGAGCTGGCTCGCCGCACCACGCACATCACGCATGGCAATGTGAAGCTGGTGGGTGGGGTCAAGATGGCCTCCCGCAAAGGTAACTTTCTGCGCGCGGTCGATGTACTCGATATGGCTACTGAGGCCAATCAGGCGGCCAACGGCACGGCTGACCCGCAGGTGGTCCTCGGGGCCGTGAAATATGGCTTCTTAAAACATCGGATTGGCGCCGACCTGGTCTTTATCCCCACCGAATCGGTGAGCCTCGAGGGCAATAGTGGCCCTTACCTTCAGTATGCTCAGGCGCGTGCGCGGAGCATCTTAGTAAAAGCCAAGATGAAGCCGCAATTATCTGGGGAGCTTGAGGCGGACGAACGGACATTAGCCGCCATGATTGCACGTTACCCGAGTGTGGTCGATGAGGCCGTCCAGACCCTTATGCCGCACCACATCTGTACGTATCTGTATGAACTGGCCCAGGTGTTCAATCGGTTCTACGAGCATAACCGAGTAATCGATGAACCGCGTGAGGCCACACGGCTCTGGCTCATCGCCTGTTATGCCGACGTCTTAAGTGACGGCCTCAGTCTCCTGGGCATTGCCGCACCGGAGCGCATCTAGCTTATTTGGCCGAGTACTTCACAATTCGACCGTTCACCAGCGCATAGCCGGTAACGGTGGCAGGATCATATGTCGCGTCATACAGCGCATCGATACCACTCAGTGAGTACTGGCGCGAGAAGATGAGGTTCTGATGATTATCCCAGAAGCCGATCCGCTTGGTAGTTGAGCTAATTGCCTGCACGGTGTCGCCACCGAAGGCTCGGAGTGTTGAGGCGTTTGCGAGGCTCGCCGGCACCTCAGCTGAGGTCTTCAAGCTACCGGCAAGATATAATCCCAAACCCTTGGGGCCTAGGACGTAGACGTTGCCGTCCACGGCGATGGTATGCGGATCGGGGAGTCCCTGAATATAGTCGCTTTTGGGCGTGTAGCCACTGTAAGTTCGTACGTGCTTATAGATAGATTGGCCAGAAAGAACGTATAAGTTAGTCGCGTATGAGGCGATGGCCGATCCGCTCTCCCAAGATCCCAAATTTATGGTCTGCTCGGTAAGCGAATCGTTATCGAAGCGGTAGAACCAGACGGTAGGTTGATTAGTGATCAAAAAAACGCCATCTCCCGCGCTCGAGAGGGTTGTGGCCACCACAGAGCCTAGTTTTGAGGTGTCGGACGTACTTTTCACTAGTGAATTCGTTGCAATATTTACAACATAAATCGCTGAATTGTTGGTGGAATCAAACACATAGAGCTTACCAGCCATGAATTCGAGGTGGTTTGGCTTGGCATTTTTAGGGTAGTTGGCGATAGTGGTGGGCGAGACCTTGACGAGGCCCTGCAGCTGATCGATTCTAACCGACACTAGGGTGATGAAGGCGGCGACCGAGGCGGGTTCGTGGCCAACCAATTTGGCGGTCTTGAGCTTGGCATCTAGCGCATTATGACCGCTGGCGCGGCTTAAGTCGGCTAGCTCGGTAGTGAGAGCTACAAGCTGTGACTGGGCGTTGTCCTTCGCGCCAGAGTTGGCGGCCACATCGGCACTGAGGTACTTCTGATAATCGGCTTGGTACCGGCCGTACAATTGCGCGGTGCGGGTAGTTTGGCCGTGGCTCCAGATGAGCCACGCTACGAGCGCCACAGTCACCACTAATGCGATTCCCCCGACTTGTCTTGCGCGCGGGGCCGCGATCCAGGCCCTCATCTGGGTGGCGGAATCGTAGCCTGCCTGCTGTAAGCGGGGCTTAGCCCGCGCCAATCCGGCTTTGGCCTGAGCACCGGCGCGCTTGGTGTGGGCGAGCGTGGCCTGGGCGAGCGGGGCTGCGGCCATACGGGCGGCATCCAGCGCGTTATCCGGTGAGCCTAGCTGGATCTCATCGGGCTCGTCCGACCGCACCTGTAGCGCCGCCTGCTCAGGGGTGGTGACCTCGATGATGAGCGCGGCGATGCGCTCGTTTTGGCCACCCTTGAGCAGGTCGGTGATCTCGGCGATGGCCGAGTTGGGGCTGCCACCGAGGACGATGGCATGGAGCCGGGCGAGGGCGATCTGATGTACCAAGGCCGGCGTCGCGAGCATGAGGCGGTCCTGAGGCATTAATGTGCCACTCGCGATGGAGCCGAAGGTCTTGGCGGGGCCGGCCGATCGTTCCGAGCCCTTGCCGCTGATGGATGTTGTAGCCTGGTGGCGATAGAGAAATGCCTCGGCCGAGCCGGTCTGGGTGAGGTGAATCTCATCGCCCACTGATACGGCGGCAATGGCACTCATTTTGCCGATCCAGGCAGCGTTGCCGCGACTCACGTACTCACTGAGCTCGTGGTTGGTGGCCTTAACGGCGGCCTCAAACCGGCTGAGAGTATTCATCTCGGCTTCCGGGTTGTTATAGTATCGCTCGCCGAAGGTTTGGATTACCAGGTCGGCCACCTCTTCACTGGAACGACCACCCACGAGTACTTCAATAACCACATAGAGGCTACCGAGTGGGGCAGCAGGTTCATCGGCCATAGGCTCGTAGGAGAACGCCGTGACGAAGCTCGGCACCTGCTTGGGCCGCTTCGCATAGGGGACGAGTCTTGCTGTACGGGTGATAAGTTCAGACACCTGGCGCCCTCATTAGCTCAAATTATATCACTTATGGTTTCTTCCCAACAGAAAGCCGATACTATCGCCTGATACAATGTGACTATGGATGTGCTTGAAGGACTAAACCCCCAACAACGAGCCGCGGTGACTCACCTGGCCGGGCCACTCTTAGTGGTGGCCGGGGCTGGTACCGGAAAAACTCAGGTGATTACCCGGCGCATTGCTCACATCATCGAGACCGAGGCGGCTAAGCCCGAGCAGGTACTGGCTCTGACCTTTACCGAGAAGGCCGCCCGCGAGATGGCTGACCGGCTATACGACCTGATTGGCTGGCGATCGTTTAGTGTGCCGGTCATGACCTTTAACGCCTTTGGTGCCGAAATGCTCGGACGCTACGCTACCCATATTGGGCGAAGTACCCGTGGAGGATTACTCAATGATACGCAGAAAGCGTTGTTATTACAACAACGCTTTCATCAATTGGACTTAAAATATTATGGCCTCCAACCCGATCTTTTTGAGTTTATGCAGCGCCTGGTGGGATACATCGGTCGACTGCAAAATCAAGGTATTAGTTCAGCCAAATACGGCGAATTCGTGCGTGAGTTGGCATTGAACACTATGGCGCGACACCCCGCGGATATCGATGAACAAGCCGATCTAGCGGCGATCTATGATATGTATGAAGCCATCAAGACCGAGACCGGAACCTACGATTATTACGATCAGCTGGCGTTGCCACTGGAGATACTGCGGCAACGGCCCAACCTCGCCCAACGTCTGGGCGAGCTATACCGCTACGTGCTCGTGGACGAGTATCAAGACACCAACCCGGTGCAAGATGCACTACTACGTTCATTCGTAGCGCCCGGCGATAATCTCTTTGCGGTGGGTGACGACGACCAGGCCATCTACGGCTTCCGCGGCGCCGATATAAGTAATATCCTAGACTTTACCAAGCACTTTAAAGTCAAACAGACAGTGACGTTAGTGCAGAACTACCGGAGTGGCCAGCCAATCCTCGATGCGGCTTACCGATTGATTCAGCATAACGATCCGGACCGTCTCGAAGCTCTGTTGGGGCTCGACAAACGGCTCGTTGGGCAGACCACTGAGGCTGAGGTAGATTTTACCAGCTATCGTTCGCCGGTCGATGAGCAGATGGCGGTGGTGGAGATGAT
>JBBRTP010000015.1:0-11115 GCA_038244255.1 Candidatus Saccharimonadia bacterium | reverse complement strand
TACGAAATGAGTAAACATAATGATCCTTTCATATCCAATCTATATACCACTAGCCAGAAAACTAACGATGGCGTAAGCCGAGATTGCGATGATAACGCCAACGATAGCATAGATAACGGTCTCACGGCCCTGCTTGAGCCGCTGTGGATTACCGGCTGCTGAAACGATCTGGAGGCCGCCGACGACAACCATGAGCACCGAAAGCATGCCGATGAGGGTCATGGCAATCTTAGTGACCGTAGCCATTACACCCCAGATAGTCGTCGGACCGCCGTCAAGGCCAATATCTTTAGCGCTAATTGAGTAAGCTGCTGCGGTATGAAGTAACGATATGATCATTTAAAGTTCCCAGCGATGAATGTTACTACAGCGTACGAGACACTGATGACGATGAGGCCGGTAACAGCTTGGGTGATAATCTCCTTGGCTCGCTGGAGCCGTCCGGGATCGCCTGTAGCCGTTACGTAGAAGATGCCACCAACGATGATGAAGATAACGGCTAGACCGCCCGAAGCGGTAATGAGTAAGCGAACAACATTGGCGATGAGAATTGAGAAGTCGCCAATCCCTGTGACGTTAACTTGGCCACTCGTGCAAAGGCCGTCCCATAGGCCTGGTAACGGATACGCTTTGTTGCACGAGTGATCGGCCGCTGCGAACAAGAAATTAGGTACGAGCATTACGCGATTCCTCCAGGAATAATGAGACTAAGAATAGCAAAGGCCGACAAATAGAGCACGAGAGCAACAATGGCATTGATTATGCGATTCTTTGCATTCTTTATTTGGGTCGGGTCGCCAGCCGAGACGATGTACTGGATGCCACCAATGACAATCATCAGAATCACCACCATGCCCACGAGGGTCGAGAGATACTTAAGCAGCACCTTGAGGTAGGCCACGATGGCGCCACCAGTGGCTGGATCGTTACTCACACAGTTACTCCCACCGGGGAAGACAATAGCTATCTGGACGGAGTCAGGTCCACAGGGGCCGTTGGCCGCGTTTGCTGCTGCGACCGCACCACCTTTATGCTTAGCACAAGCTGTAGCGGCATCTGGCCCCGTCTGCACCGATTTATCGACACAGGCGTATGGACGGTTCCCACTAGAGACATCGGCTGGACCACCGGCATTCTTACAGAAAACGACCGGGTCATTCGTATAGCCGCTGGTAATACCGTCCTTACAGAAGACATTCTCCGTCACCGAAGACGGCGCCGCCGAGGCAGTATTAACCGATGCAACCAAGCCGTTCGACGAAACGGTCACAGAGAGGGGCGCGGCGGCGACGATAACAGCAACGACGGGTGCAAGTAAGAGAATGATGAGGCGCTTCATTAGCCAGATTGTAGCAAGCTCGAAGCATAAGTCAAAACAGTTTTTGACAAAAACGTCAATTTCTGTTAACCTAATCTATTGTGTTTTTCTTAAGTCACATCTGGAAAAGAGGTCTTTCGGGAGCCGTTTTAATGGCCCTGGCAGTGCTGTCATTCGCTATCCTCATACCACCAACCTCGGCGCTGGCGGCGGGTGAGCAGTACAACTGGACCGACACCACCTACACCGGTATTACTGCGTCCGGTGGTGGCTATGCGAGCACGTTTACGTTTACCGGGGCGGCCACGCCGGATGGTGGCGCTACCTTTAACGGCACGGCGTCATATACCTGCAAAGGATCGACTCTGACTACACCGCTTGTCATTACCATTAACCCTAACTTTTACGCCAGTGGTAAGCCCGCAATACCGACGACGGCAGCCCTAAGCTTGCCGGCAGGAGCCAAGCCCAATCTAACCTGCTTCTCCGTCCTAAACGTAGTTGAAATTGAGGTGCCCAAGGGGATCGATCCGATTACTGGGCAATCGACCACGACGACTGCTCCCACCTGCAATCAAGGTAGTTTCAGTTGGCTCGCCTGCCCGTTGATTGATAATCTAACAAAGAGCATCTCCTCACTAGCCACCGGTGCCCTCACACCATTCTTGCAGGTAAACGTCATATCACCTTCCAGCGCCCCTCAGCTCTACGCTGTCTGGGGCAGTTTACGTAACTTAGCCGACGGTTTCTTCATCCTCATCTTCTTCGCCATCATCTTTGCCACCATGACCGGCCAAGACTTCGGTATGTTCGACCAATACACGGTGAAGAAGATCTGGCCATATCTCCTGGCTGCGGCCATCCTGGTGCAGTTTAGCTTCCTCATTAGTTGTCTATTGGTAGATGTGGGAAACGTTGCAGGAGCCGGTATTCACTCGATCATCGATTCGGCGATTCCAACCTCGAGTGGACCAGCAACAGTCAGTAACCTGACGGGGAACTTAGCCGGTATTGGTATTGGCGGCTTACTTGGTGGCGGCGCTCTGCTGGTGGCGCTCGGATCGACCTTGTCGGCCGTGCCACTCCTCATGGCGCTGGCGATCAGCCTCTTCGTCGTCTTTCTTACCCTTGGTTTGCGCTTTCTCCTTATCGCCGTGCTCATCGTGGCCTCGCCGCTCGCCTGTATCGCCCTCGTCTTGCCCAACACCCGGCATTGGTTCTACGACTGGCTGAAATTCCTCTTCCGTCTTGTTCTGATGTATCCCATCATTATTGGGATTATTAGTATCGCCGGCATTATCAACCAGGTACTGCCAGTTAGTGCCGACACCGCTACCAATGGTGCCGCTTCATTTGCCATATTGCTAATGAAGGTCGTGCTCGTTATTGGTACCTTCCTGATCATCCCCGCCACCTTCAAGTTCGCCGGTAAAGGGCTCGAACGGGCGTATGGGCTACTTAATGGCACCGCGACACGAGGCAAAGGCGCCCTCAAGAGTAGTGATATGTGGCAGCAGGGTAAGGACGAGCGCCAGCGTCGCCAATCTAAGTACATGGGCCGTGTAATGAGCTCAAACACAGTGAGTAAGCTGGGCAGTAAGGGTCCGATCGGGCGTGTGGGTGCTGGCTTCATCACGGCTGGAGCCGGTATGGCCTTACTGGGTGCGCCGTCGAATCGCCGCGCACTCGATACGAGGAATAACAAGCTTGTATCTGCCGATAAGAAGGTGCTTGCCGACCTGGTGGAGGCGCAGAACCCGGGTAATCTAAGGGCGGTATTTGCCGCATATGGCGAAGCCGATCCAACCAAGCGCAAGGCGGCGATAGCCAAGCTCAGAAATTCGGTGCCAAATCTGGCTCAAATAGGCTCAAACGAATCGGGACGCCGAGCTATGGCTAGTATGCTGGCCGATCGCGGCCTACTGGGCTCTAATGACATGCAGAATCTACTAGCCGCCGGAAAGACCAGAAGCCATCCGTTTGGCGTATCGAGCAACGTCTCAGAGGAGTACAGCATGCTCATGTCTGAGGTCGGGAAGGAGCGCTCAAGTAAGCCCTTCGTCGCCGCCCGCATTGGCAAGCTAACTACCGATTATAAGGTGAAGGATATGGCCGGTAACGTCGTTGATGAGATAGTACGCCAGCCCGGCGACCTCGACCTTAACGCGGCAGCACTGGTCATCCGAAAGACCAAGGCCTCCGACTTTAACGAAAAGTTCTCACCGGAGAACTGGAATATACCGCTCGACCTCATAAATCCCGAGGCAGACGATCACCGCAGGCGCATAGCTCAGGAGGCCGTCGAGCTGATGGCCGACGAGCTACCGGCACGAGAGGTCTACCGCGCCTTTGATGTGGACGACAAACGGAATAATTATGCATCCCTGGAAGCTCGCGTTCTCATGGCGCGTTCCTTCCGCGCCGGACGTGAGACCTTCATGGAAAATGATCGACGTAAGGAGAAGTACCAGGCCGTTATGGCAAAACTCGACCGTGACCACGATCTTAGCTACCAGCTGGCAATCGTCGGTGCTGGCGCCGCCAAGTACATCGTAGAGGGCTTGAGCAACACGGGCCGGGCTAATTTGGCCATCGATTGGATGGACGGGAAAGAGTACGAGCCGGGCTTCGACTATGACGCTGGGCGCCGACCCTAAGGGTAAGAACCATAAGCGTTGACATTTAGGCACTTATGGTGTATAAATAGAGCTGAATCTAACCGGATTCGTACGCGCCACACGGCGCCTGACAAGCCGAATCATCCTCCGAAAGGGGACGATAATGTCCATTCTTGACCACAAGCGGCCAAGTGGGGACGCCGTCCCCGCCCGCCCACCGGAGACCTACCTTCAGAAGTCCTGGAGGCGCGGCAAGTGGTTCGTTGCCGCCTCTGCGGTAATCGTACTTATGGCTGGCATCGCCTACATGGTGCTTCCCGACACCTCGCCCAGCGGCACCACCAGCATCTTCAACGATCCGTCGGTGAAGAACCCGCTCGGTGGCCCGCAAGGGAGTCCCGGTGCCAACACACCGGACTCGCAGTCGGCGAAACCTGGGAGTGCTCCTCGACCGACTCCAGGTACTCTGTCGCTCACCAATAGCCTGGTCTACGACCCAGCTGCCGTCCAAATCGACACCGCGCCTAGCCCGGATGACCACATGGCTTGGGTGAGCTACCTTAACAACATCTACATCAAGGCCATGAACACGAAAAACGTCGCCTACCTGGGTTACTACTCCGAGTTCAACGGCCCTTGGTACAAGATATTGGTACGTAATTGGCAGCAGAGCGGTACTGGACCAACGCCGCCTATCGTACCTGATGCACAGATCAGTCTGCTCAAGGATTCCACCGACTCCTTTATCTCTCAAGCCCTCAGCCACACCATAAGCTTCACCGGCTCCGATGTCACCGTGAAGGTACTCGTCACATTCAAGCGCTTTGGAAACGAGTGGCGAGTCGTCAGTTTCGGCGAGTTTGATCAGTAACCAGTTCTACCAGCCCCATAAAGAGCGCCTCATGCCTCTTGTGGGGCTCTCTTCTTGCCTTGTTTTGAGGGTATTAGTACTGTTAAAAAGCTAATGCTACAATACTAACCATGAGGTTGAGCAAAGCGTTCCTATTTATCAGCATTTATACTGCGCTTTCATCGCTGCTTGCCTACGCACCAACAGCTCAGGCTGCCGATAATAGCACTGGCACTATTACGGTGGTCTTAAGCGCAAATCCCTCCGCGCCAGCCACCGTTACTGCGATAAGGCAAGCCGATGTTCCCGACTCCATCACTGGCCACGTCATTCCCAAGAAAGACACGCTAATCAAGTTCACGCGCGATCCGCACGCCCGCAATAATCAGACTTACTTCTCGGGCATAGTACCATTTAGTGGTGGGAATGGACCCAATTGCAATACCTTAAATTTCCGCGAACCATTCCAATATTTTGATATTACCGTGAGTGGATCAACCCAGGGGGCGGGGGTCGCGCACATGGAGTGTGGGCAACCCAAGACAGTTAATATCACTATATCAGACCCAACGAAACTCGGCAGTATCACTGGACTTGCATCGGTAAAAGGCGAGACCTGTGGCAATAAGAGCACGTGGTGGCTCAAAACTCCCGGGACCCAGCTAAACGTCGCCCCCGCCACCGACGGCACACCACTGCCAATTGCAGCCGACGGTAAAACCTACACAATCCTGAACCAGAAGCCGGGGACATATGACCTCTGGATCGATTGTTTCTTCTATCATGGTGGTAGCTCACCGGCTGGAGACACTGTCTACACTCAAAAGAACGTTGTAATTACCGCAGGTGGCGTGACGACTGTCAACTTTTCTGATACACCAGCTCCTACCGATTCCACCGATCAGGAGGTTTGTAGTGCTGGTAGCCTTACCTGGATTATCTGCCCACTGATACATTCTTCAATCGAATCTATTGGCTGGGTACAGAAGAGCATCATCATCCCATTCCTCAAGGTGTCACCTATCACCACCGCCAATCCAGCTTATGCTGCCTGGCAGGCCATTCGTAATCTGGCCGATGTCTTCTTCGTCTTACTCTTCTTCGTAGTTATTTTTGGCACCGCTATCGGCTTTGATAACTACACCATTAAGAAGGTCTTGCCGCGCCTCATTGCAGCCGCCATCCTTATCCAATTCTCGTGGATCATATGCACCATCGTTGTCGATATTGGCAATGTGCTCGGTCAGGGACTTCAGGTGCTATTGGAGCATGTGATACCCAAACCGACGTTTGACCTTACCGATCCGGCACCAAGGGTTGCCTTTGGGTCGACTCTGTTAATTGTAGGGATAGTGGGTACATCTGGTCTCATTGGCCTCAGTTTTGCCACCATCCTCTCGGCCGCTCTCGCCCTGGGCGTGGTCTTCTTCACCCTGATATTGCGCCAGATTCTCATCATTCTCTTTATCGTCATTGGCCCGATCGCCTTCATTCTATGGATACTGCCAAACACCGAGAAGTACTTTAAAGAGTGGTACTCAACTTTCATTAAATTCGTCTTAATGTATCCGCTCATTATCCTATTCTTCGAGGCCGGGCGACTCTTTGCCACCGCTGCCGGTGGCGCAGGTTCGGCTACGGGCGCGAGTCCATTCATCCCACTCTTCCAGCTTGCCGGCTACATTGTGCCGCTCTTTCTTATTCCATTCTGCTTTAGCCTCGCCGGCCGGACCTTGGCAGCTGGCTCAAAGGGCCTGAGTAGGCTTGGCGGTGGCGCTGATAGTAAGTTTGGTAAGAATAGTGATGCTGCGAAACAGCGGGCAGAACGCCGTCAGCAGCGTTCTGCCGCTAGTGCAACTGGTACTCCAGTTACACGTCTTGGAAAGCTCGCTCAGAAGAATGCGGCACTGGGCGTTGTCAGTCGTGGAATAGCCGCCAAGCGTGGTGGATTCTCGACCAAGCCAACCGGTGGCTTATCAATGAAGGGTGAGCAGGCGGCTTATGGCGAGCTGGCCAAACAGGATAAGCTCGAGTCGGATATCTATGGGCGTAAATACCAGGACATGGCACCGGAGGCGATTGAATCAATCCTATCTAATGGTAAATCTACTACAAACCAGAAGAAGGCCGCCGTCACGGCTCTCTCGACCAAGGGACGGGGTGACCTCGTAGCAAAAGCTCGAGGTAAGGCACGTGCGGCGGCGGCCGGTGCCGGCATAAGTGATGACGCGTTCAAGACCGAATGGGGCAAGCTCATTGGGGCCAACTTTGGCGACTTAAATACCAAGGCACCTCACGCTATCCATGGCCCTGAGGCGCTTACCAGGATGACGGCGGCGCAGCTAGCTGGTTCCAATGGTGGTACCCGTACCGACCTAGCCGCAGCCGCCTACGACGGAGCGGGTGATGCCGCTACCGCCCAGCGTATTAACGAGAACCTTGATATTGTCCGAGCTTCACCTCGCAGCCGCCAGGAGTGGGACTCCACCACCGGCCAGAAGATCTACGATGGCGCCAAGTCGAGGATCGATGCGGCTAAGTCATCGGGCGACCAGGCACGAATCGACGCGGCGCAGCAGACCTTCGACGATGTGTCCTACCGCATGGACGACCAAGGCCGGCTCATCGACCCAGCCGTCAACCCGATACCGAAGCGAGGTGGTGGTAGCGCCGGCGGCGGGCCTGGCCCATCAGGCGGTGGAGCGAGCGGAAGTGGATCCGGTGGCGGCCCGAGCAACGGTGGATCTGGCGGATCTGGTGGCGGCCCACCGCTCCCGCCGAGTTATGGTGGAGCACCGAGTGCCCCAAGCGGTCCCGGTGGCGGCGGAAGACCTCCATCCACCCCGCCTTCATCACGTGGTAACGGGCCAGTTGGAGGCAGCTCAGGCGGAAGTACCGGACCGGGAGGGAGCAGCGCGGGCGGCACTGGATCGGGTCCAACTGGCAGTAGCAGCGGACCATCGGGTGCCGGATCGTCTGGCTCATCTGGCCCCAGCAGCTCTGGTGCACCGACTTATGCCCAATCAGATGGTAACGTAATCCCAGGAACCGTTATCGACTCACACGAGGTACCGGTAGATAACGCCACGGCAGTATCTGTGATCACCGACCTACCTGCATCGAGCCCCGCACCAGCGAGCCCTGGCGGCACGTCAAGGGCAGGAGACCCCTCAACGGGTCAGCCTACCGCTACCGGTACAGTGACCTCGAGTGGTCAGAGCTCAACCAGTTCGAGCCAATCAAGTAGTAGCTCCCCAGGTAATACGACTCGCAGCACTGGTTCCGCTACTCCGAGCAATCCATTCAATTCGAGTACTACGCCTGTGGTTCCCGGCCAACCGAGCCCCACGCCTGCTCCAGACCAAAGCTCCTCACACGTCGAAAGCACCCCCGCATCGAGTGGCCCGACGTTTAAGGTAACTCGCGGTGGTGCAGGCAGTACCCGCGCCAATCAAGTACCCACAGTCTCAAACAGCACCTCATCGGCAAGCATTGTAGTAGAGTCTGGATCCACAGCTGTTGCCGCTGACCAAGACTCGCCGCCAGCCGCTGGGAGCGTTGTGATGCCCACCGCTTTGGGTAGTGCGCCGACTAGTGCACCCTCGTCACCGTCCTTTACCGTAAATACTGGTGCCTCATACTCCCGCCGAGCCGACGAACTACCTAAACGACCTGACGCCCCCGTCGAAGACCCGGCTGGTGTTACTATTACCCGTGAAGCCACCTCAACTACACCGGTAGCAGGGCGAGCCAGGCTCACAACGAAGCCCAAGAAGAGCGGCTTCTCCTCAGCACATTCGACACCGGTGCCTGATACCACATCGATTATCCCTGAAACTAGCCCAGCACCCGAAGCCGCCCCCACCACCGATACCGAAGCGCAAACGGCCGTGAATAGCTTGATTGAGCCACCTTCTACCAGTACGAAATGGACCACAGGCTTTGATAATCCGGGTGGTTTTGTCCCCGGACCGGTGCCGACTGGACCTAACGCCCAGAAACAGATCGAAGAGTTGGGGCGAGAAACAGAAAATTAGCCACCCAGCGATTAGCCACAACCAAGAAGTATAAGCCTAGCGCCGACACGATCGATACCTACATGAACAAAGCTTTCGTGCCGGGTCCTAGACCGGCGTCTCGTCGCGATTAACCAGACGACATCCTTAGCTAATTTAAGGAGCAGGCACTAAAGCTGCAGTGGTTGCACGTGATCGCCCGTAGGTATACGATGATCCATTCCCTCGAGCACCACCGATTCAAGCGTAAGCTTGATACCAGATAGTGATTGAGCGATAATATACACATTGAGTGGTGGGATTCCGGTGTCTCGCTCGCTAGTTAGCGGGACGGAGTATCAGGATGAACGGTGAGTGCGACACACAAGCACCTGACACCAGAATCCTCTCAGTAGCTAGGGAGTGTACGATGGGGCAGTATAAAGTACCACAAGACGTAGAAGCCGAAGACAAAATCATCGGCCCACTCACGTTCAAGCAATTTCTCTACGCCATTATCGGCGTTGTATGGGCGGCACTGTGCTTCTTCTTCCTCCATACCTTACCGGCGGTCATGATCATCGTGGGAGTACCACCCGCGACACTTTTCCTGCTCCTCGCCTTCTATAAGCGAGATGGTCAGAACTTTGAGCAGCTGTTGATTGCCATGGTCGGATTCTTCTCCCAGGCTCGCCGGCGCTTATGGACCAAAGAGGAGATTGTGGAGAGCTTCCACGTTGAGCCCAAGCCGGTGGAGCTGGAGCAGAGCCAACGGAGCTCCACCGAGGTACGAGGTGAGCTCGATAAACTCGCCTCGATGATCGACTCACGTGGCTGGAATGAGCCCCAACCTGCTTCACTATCGACGCTGCCCTCGGCCACGCCTACCCGCTTGGTCGCTCCGCCAGCTCCCACTGAAACAGCGGATGAGACAGGAGCCGATATGCTCGATCTCCAACAGAGTCCTCTCGCCCAGAATCTCGCCCAGATGCTCCAGGAAGCTAGTAACGATGTGCGAGACGACGCAATCGAACACATGACGGCAAAGCCACTGCGGGCCACCCAGATAAGCACAAGCGTGACAACGCCACCGGCCAACGATATACTTAAACTAGCAACAGAAAGAGACGATCTGACGGTCTCCCAGATAGCGGCTACCGCCACCAGGATGGTGCCGCTTCCCGAGGGCCAGTCAGTGAATTTACGCCACGATGCCAACACCAGCCAGTAGCGCTCAATCGAATAAGAGCACGCAGAATACTCTGCTCATCACCGAGATTAAAGACGGCGTGGTGATTATGCGCGATGGTAGCCTACGTGGTGTCATCTTGGGTAGTGCCATCAACTTCGACCTTATGAGCTCGCAGGAGCAGGATGCGGTCGAGTTTGCCTACCAGGGCTTCTTAAACTCACTCCACTTTCCCATCCAGATAGTCATCAAGAGTCAGAAGATCGATCTCGATAGTTATCTTGAGAAACTCCAGGGTTTAAGGACCAACCAGCCCAACGACCTATTGGGTGTACTCATGGAAGACTACATCGCAAACATTCGCTCACTGGTCGACGATGTGAACATTATGGATAAGCAGTTTTACATCGTGGTACCTTTCTTCCCGCCGCAGAAGATTCAGAAGACCACATCACTAATCACCGGACTCAAAGAGGCGTTTCAGCCCACACCTATGATCAGTATTAGCGAGGAAGAGTTCCACCAGTATAAGCAGGAACTATCACAGCGCATGGCCCTGGTATCAAGCGGCATGGGCCAAATGGGTATCCGTGCCTTGGCGCTTGGTACCCAGGAGCTCATTGATCTCTACTACGGTTGGTACAACCCTGATACCGCTGGTAATCAGAAGCTCATCGACGCCTCGCAGTTGGGTACTCCCGTGGTAGAGAAGGGCAATGGAGCAGCGCCGCACGGGCCGCTCCCTGGAGCAAAACTCTAATGGCACTTTTCGGCCGAAAAGGCCTCCCTGCTACCACCGACCCAAACGCCATTGCTCAGGCGCAGCAGATCCAGGAACAGCGTGAGGCGGATCTGATTTATCGCCAAGGCATTGTCACCATGCGCGATCTCATCGCGCCACCGTCGCTTGAGATCGAGTCCGGTCACATTCGCATCGGCAAGCGCTATGCCAAAACCGTCTATGTTTACGGCTATCCACGCCAAGTCTTCACTGGCTGGCTCTCGCCGATTATCAATCTCGATGAAGTTATTGATATATCGCTGTATGTTTACCCCGTAGAGAGCCAAGTCGTACTGTCAAACTTGCGCAAGAAGGTAGGGCAGCTCGAGGCTAGTTACACGATCAACCAGGAGAAGGGCAAGGT
>JBBRTP010000014.1:0-11139 GCA_038244255.1 Candidatus Saccharimonadia bacterium | reverse complement strand
CGAGGCTTTCATCTTCACAAATTCGTTGAGCACTACGCGCAAGCTATCTTCGCTTTTGTACCACTCGTTTCGTTGGAAGCGCTCAGCGGTCAACGAGTTGACTCGATATAGCCTAACCGAGTCAGGTAAATGCTTCTTAAAGATCGCCCAGCCTCGCCGCTGTGTGTACGGCGAGTTCACTAAAATGATGCTCCTAAGATTGGTTTTTTGCTCATCGAGCAGGTTCAGCGACCTCCTGACGTTATCCGGCAAGGTAATGGATTTGTCTTCAGTTATAATAGCCGCATCTGGGACCTTATGATCGAGCAATATTTCACGATATCGATCGGCTTCTGGCTCCTGTTTCGCATCAACATAGATCGGATTACCACCGCTCACCATCACCGACTTACTCAGCTTTAACCGATACAACTCGGCCGCTTTCTCCGCGCGAAAAGGCGTCTTTGCTCCAAAGACGAATATCATATCGCTAGTTTTTGGTATATCCTCTTCGGACAAGTAGTCATAGCACGCGTTTAAGTGCTTAACGAGAACAGGATCGGTCTGACGCTTGATAATTAGTTGAACCGACTGGTCAAGCAAGATCTTACCTTGACCCACAGCCTCCTGGATATCGGCGACGTCGTCTAAAAATAGGCTTGGGCTTAAACCTATCGTAACGAGTACGGCCGTTATCGTCTTGAACTCCGGATAGTGGACGCCAGCCTTTTCTTGCGGTACGGCTCGATCGACTTCGGTATCTAATATAAGGCTTAGTTCATTGAAACTCGGAAGTAGAGTGTTGTCTTGTCGTTTCGTCCTGTCCATACACCCAAGTATACCAGTGCTTGTTACTTCAAATTACAACGAGACCCCATCGGGTCTCGTTGTAATAACGCTAGGATTAAGAAGCTTACGAGAGCTCGACGGTTGCGCCGGCCTCTTCAAGCTTGGCCTTGGCTTCCTCAGCCTCGGCTTTGTTGACGTTCTCTTTCACCGCCTTAGGAGCGCTGTCCACGACTGCCTTGGACTCGGCTAGGCCGAGACCAGTGAGCTCACGGACCGCCTTAATGACGTTGATCTTACTCGCACCGGCTTCGGTAAGAGTAACGGTGAAGGAAGTCTTCTCCTCGGCAGCAGCAGCACCCTCGCCAGCGACGGGAGCAGCGGCCATAGCCATCGGAGCGGCGGCGGAGACACCGTAGTGATCCTCGAGCACCTTAACGAGCTCAGAGAGCTCTAATACGCTCAGCTTGTCGATCTCGCCGACGAGCTTCTCAAACTTGGCTGGAATTGCAGCCTTCTCGGTCTTCTCTACCTTCTCTTCATCTGCCATTTTGATTCTCCTTACGACTTAACTTCGCTGAGCGCGTTAAGTACGTTAATTATTGAACGAACATTGCCTGCCATAACTCCGACAAATCCGGTGAGCGGTGCAGCAATCGTACCCACAACCTGGCCGAGCAGTTGCTCGCGGGTTGGCAGGGTGGCGAGAGCCTTTACCTGATCCGGGGTGAGGAGGGTTCCGTCGGACGTAATCGCTCCAACGATCTCGAGGGCTTCGTGTGCCTTGGCGTATTGGAAGATCACGCGGGCCGGAGCCACTTCGTCATCAAAGCCCATTGCCAGGGCCATGGGGCCGCTGAAGGTCGCGGGGTCGATCTCGCCCATCGCGGGATTGGACTTGGCGGCCAAACGCAGGAGGGTATTCTTACTGACGCGATACGTCATACCCTCACTACGTAAGGTGGCGCGAAGCTCTTCAATCTCCGGTACGGAGAGACCTCGGTAGTCGGTCATGACGGCTAACTTGATGCGGCCGAGTTCGTCGGATAGCTGAGCTACCGCCTTCTCTTTCGCTTCACGGGTAATAGCCATGTCATTACCTCTCATATTAAAAAACTCTGGCGTTCAACCAGAGACAAAGCGCATTTGTTAATAACGAGTATTAACAGCTGCAATCGCCTCGGTAGCAGATTAAGCCGTTTAGGCAGCTACGGTCTTCGGTGAACCTAGCTAGATTACCAGATATGAGGCTAGTGGTCAATGAAAACCGGCCGGAAGTCACCACGTAATGTGATAACCTCCGGCCGTTACGAGAGCGCTTAATTGTTACTGCTTGGACGCGACAACGAGAGCAAAGTCGTGCTCGTTGGGGATGCGCTTCCGCAGTTGAACGAATCCATGGAACTTCCCGCTCCAGGGGTTAGCGGCGTACTCGCCATCTCCCATGGCGTAGCCGACGTGTTCGAACGGCGACATGTGACCGCTGGTTGAGAGCTTAGCAGCCATATCCGCATCGGCCTGCGGGTCACGGATGCCGGCATGGGTCAGGTAGCTCACCCGAGCACACCTGGCGGCGCAAATCATGGCCCAGCGCTCGGGATCTGCTCTGGCCACCTCTACTTCATCGGGTTGAAGCAGCGGCAGGTGCCACTCACCCGGAGCGAGCAGACGAGGGCTCTGTGCGTCGTAGTCCTCCTGCATCATCCGAGCGATAGTGGCGATCTCCGGCTGCGCGTCCTTGTTGTTCCGCAGCGCAAAGAAGTTGCTCCACTCGGTACCCGTGGTGATGACGGTGTGCCACATGTACGGCTCCAACACCCGGTTGGCCAGCTGCTTGTGTACGTTGAGGTACTGATACGCGGAAAAATGCCGCAGTTCCCTCTCCGCCTGTACCTCCGTGAGACTCGCGAGCTGACCGTTGAGATGCTTCATATCGGCCTCATACCGATCTAGGCTCACAAACAGTAGCTCGCGTGTCGATGGATCGTCAAAGTCCGGAATCCGACCAAAGAGCTGGTCGGCCCGCTGCAGACCGAAGAGGAGCTCGACTGCTGTAAGCAGCGCCCGATCGCGCCCCAAATTCCAGATGAAGCGTGCATCCTCATCTTGGACACCCTCGAGGAAGTAGGCGGACTGCATCCCGGCCTGGTTGATGCCGAACCGCTGCGGAACGAACGTGTCGGCGAGCAGCGCCCGGATCATCTTGCCTACCGGAATCGCTCGCGAGCTGGCCGAGTTTCGCGCCAACATGCAATGCGTGTTGTACTCGGCCAGAACGGCTCGAGGGAAGACGATCTCGTAGGTCACAAGTCGATTGCCACGCCCATCGGACGAGTCAGCCAGGATCTTGCAGGAGTATGCCATGTCATCGCTTCCTTACAGAAGTCGTCGGGGCTTGAGGTCGTCTAGGACAGCGTGCAGGACTCGGCGGAGAACCTTGTCTTTTGGAAGTTCACCTTCAATCAGCTTGAAAACAGGATCACTAAGCTGCTCGCGGTAACCACGCCGAACTCGCTCGTGGAAGCCTGTGTCCATTTGCTCGTAGCGATCAGTGCCTTCTTCGCGAAGTCGCAAACGGTCCCTCATCACATCCACTCCGATATCTAGGAAGAAGATGCGATCTGGCCGCGCATCTCGCACGACGTCAAGGCATGTACGCGTGACCACCTCCAGGTCCAGGCCCTCACCATACGCCTGATAGGCAATGGATGAGGGATAGTACCGATCGAGGATTACGATCATGCCTTCGTCGAGGGCAGGCCGAATGACGTCCTTGATCACCTGCGTGCGAGCTGCGCTGAAGATATGCAAGCTCGCCTCAGGCGTAATGGTGAGCTGGGGGTCCTTGACTACCCTTCTGAGCTCAATCCCGACCTTACTCGTTCCGGGCTCCTGGGCCAGCACTACTCTAAGATCAAGAGCCTTCAATAGTTCAGTGAGGGCATTGGCGCAGGTAGTCTTCCCGGCGCCCTCGATTCCCTCGATAACGCAGAGATAGCCGCTCATACGCACCTCTCTTGGAAGGGTCAAACTCTCACCTAGCTCGTCTACAGATTAGCATGCCCATGAACAATGAAAAAGCCACCATCCCCTATGGGGACCGTGGCGGTGTGATCTCATCGACGGAGAGCAAACGGGGACGCATGTTCTGCCCTGGTGACCAGAGCCGCTTGATCTCAGCTAGATCAGTCCCCTGCTGGTAGCTACCCGTACGGCCATACACCGCGTCACTCTTTGCCATCTTAAAGAAGATGACTTGCGCGATCGGCATACCCACGATGAGTGGTACGGAAGCATGTTCGTTCTTGTTCTTAATCTCAAGCGTCCAGCGACTCACATAACCCTGGTCGCCCCAACCGGCGTCATCGCACACAGAGATACCGTAGCGACCGGTCGTGGACTTGGCGTGCATCATGGTGGTCCCGCCGTAGGCGATACCGATGTTTTCAGCCGTGTGCGCCAGGATCCGCTCATTTGGGCGCAGCAGAAACATCAATTGATCGAGCGGAATCCCAACCAGCGGCCGTCGGATATTCCCTTCCACAAGCCATTGTTCGTGAGACATGGCTTCGAGAGGCTTGAAGTACTGATTGATGCTTTCGGGATCGTACGGATTCAGCATATTCTGCTGTGGATCCCGCTCCATCTTGAAGAAGTGTCCCCCGAGCGTCACATCAACGCTGGAGTTCTGGATCCTGGCATCGTCGTACGGATCAAGCACGATCTGGCCGGACTTAATGGCGGCGCGAATCTCGGTATCCGAGAAGACCCCGCCGAAGTTTCCATCCACTGCTGGCTCCTAACTGAGCATCGATTGGGGGTTCCGGGCCTTAGTTGTATAAGGGCACACCTGCTCAGATTCTAGCATAGCCAATTTAAAAGTGGCCGGAGAGTGGTAGTATGAGTACCCATCTCCGACCGGTGGCTAGAAGAGCGACAACGTCGCCGGCGAGTAACCGAGGGCGGCTAGAAGCGTCCCAGCAGGGTCATCTTCCCGTAGTTGTTCGATAACATCTTGGTTGCCGATGTAGATCTCGAGTCGTGTCACTGCGTCCCATCGTTCCGAACGGTTGACGAGTGCTCTCGTCTTGGGGTCAGGGTCATCGGACTTGATCGCCAGATCAGTCGTTATCTCACACGCACTGTCTCCGGATAAAGCACCATCGTGGAGGCTAGGTTCGCCAGAGAGCGACGCACTGGAGCTGGTGTAGCGTGAAGTTGGTAGTGCCCAGGAGGTCATCGCGAGAAGTCGGTTCGTTTGGTCCAAATTGAGTATCAGACCGGTCGGTACCTGTTCGAGCAAACCCAACCCCAGTATCATCATCCGAGCGATATGGCCGTTGCCGCCAAAGCCAGTACAACCCGTTTGGTATGAGAAGCTGCTGATGATAAGCGCCAGTTCGCCGCCGTGAGCGAGCACTTTCTGCTCGAGGTTACGAAACACTGCCTCGTTTTTGCCATCGATATCGCCGTAGTTAACGACTACGTAGTCGGTGATCGGATCACCCGTCGAAACTCCATCGGCTATCGCCTGTCTCAGCGCCCCTAGCTGCTTCGCGGCATTGGCCTCAGCTGATCTGAGTACGCTGTGTGTACGGATTACCTTAGCCTGTGCCGCTCTAGCTTGTCGGAGTAATACCTCGGCTTCGCGAGTTTCCGTCATGGTGCCACCTCTCGATAGGCTCGGTTGGTCTGTCCAGATTGTATCATGAGCAAAATTTTGGGCGGCCAAGTATCTGGCCGCCCATGTTATCGTCGCCTAGTCCCGTTGGCCTCATTACGCGTGTGGATTAAGCGGTATTCTACCTGTACCGTCTCCCATATTGCGGTTTTCCAATCCTGAATGACCTCGAAGCCAACCCACGCCCAATCGCCGTATTGATGCTCGATCCTCACATCAAGGTACCCGGGTCCGCCGAGGATATCAAACTGCGGTGGGCGTGCGGGATCACGGTGCTTAAGGGCTGCGAGTGACCCAGGCGCGAAGACGAGCGTATCCTTAGTCGGAAGGTGGTATATCCGGATGCCTTCGACGCTCTCGAAACGGAACAAGTACCGGCCGGGGAAGCTACCGTTACGACGCTCGTTAATGACAATACCCTCAAGCCAGCCGCGTGTTCTCACCTTACTCACCGCCTCGGGTAGATACTACTCGGTTATTACGAGCCTGGACCGATCATACCACTAATAACAGCCCCGGAGGGCTGTCATTAGTTATGGCTTAATCTACTTACCGCTGATGGCGGCTATGGTCTTTGCGGCGTCTACCTTGATACCAGGACCCATGGAGGTGGTGAGGCTAATGGCCTTCACAAAGGTTCCCTTAGTGGTGCTCGGCTTGGCCTTTAAGACCGCGCTCAGAAAGGCCGTTACATTCTCGTTAAGCTTATCGGCCTTAAACGAGACCTTACCTACGGCCTGGTGTACGATGGCCTGCTTATCGATGCGAAACTCCACCTTACCGCCCTTGGCAGCAGCCACAGCTTTGGCTACGTCGGGAGTTACGGTGCCACTCTTGGGGTTTGGCATAAGCCCGCGCGGCCCGAGAACCTTAGCAGCTTTGCCCAAGGCAGCCATCTTGTCGGGTGGGGCGATGAGCATATCAAAGTCGAGCTTGCCGGCCTCAATATCCTTAAGTAGCGCGTCGGTGCCCACGATATCGGCACCGGCGGCTTTTGCCTCATCGGCAGCCTTGCCATCGGCAAATACGGCTATACGCAAGCTCTTACCGGTGCCATGCG
The DNA here is from genome assembly GCA_038244255.1 of Candidatus Saccharimonadia bacterium. Lineage (GTDB taxonomy): Bacteria > Patescibacteriota > Saccharimonadia > UBA4664 > UBA4664 > JBBRTP01. Next base: position 4,633 of record JBBRTP010000014.1, on the reverse strand, counting down.
GCAATACCACACTAGCACGGACCATCTGGTCGGCCTGTCGCGGGTCAACCCCGAGGTTCACGTGGACCTCAAGCGAGCTATCAAATTTGGTGGTAGCGGTCTTTAGAGCAAGCTCTATGCCTTCGGCGAGTTCGTAGTAGGTAGTAGCACTGACGAGCTTCGCAGCCTCACGGTACTTCTTACCGTGCTGCTTTAGGGGATTTGGCTCGCTGCGCTTAACCTTCACCACGGGCGCCTCATCAGCCTCCACCCGCTCGTCCTTGGCGGCTAGACGTACTTCTTCCTCTTCAGCCTCGCGAACCGCCTTAGCACTGCGCTTACCGGCCTTAGCGGCCTTCTGGTCGGCCTCGGACTCTTCGACTTCAACGGTATCGTTAGCGTCTATATTGGCTACCTCTACGGGAGCAACTTCTGGCGTTTCGGCGACAGTTTCGGTAGCCTCTGATACGACCTCGTCATTGATAACTTCTTCGATCTTCTTCTTAGCGGCCATGTGATTCTCCTGTGGTTCGAGCGGCCTACGGCCTCCCACATTATTATTATTCGGCGACTTCAATACCCATGCTGCGAGCCTGGCCAGCCACAATGCTCTCGGCGGCCTCGATGGAGTTGGCGTTCATATCTTTCATTTTGGTCTCGGCAATCTCTCGCACCTGCGCTTTGGTGAGAGTTCCCACCTTGGTCTTGTTCGGCACGCCGGAACCCTTTTCGAGCCCAGCAGCTTTACGAATCAAGTTGGCACCAGTCTCGCCCTTGAAGGTAAAGGTAAAAGTGCGATCCTCGAAGATAGTGACTTTCACACTTAAGAGCTGATCGCCGAGGTCACGCGTCTGATCATTAAAGGTGTTAATAAAATCCATCATGTTGACGCCGTGGGCGCCAAGGGTCGATCCCACGGGAGGGGCCGGTGTGGCCTTACCGGCGGCGACGCGGAACTTAATTACACCTTTGACTGGTTTTACATCTGCCATAACGTTCTCCTTGTGGTGCAAACGGCCGGTCGGCCTCCCACGCTTATTTATGTCTTACTGTCATCTCGACCGAAGTGGAGAGACCTGTCAGGTCCTTCGACTGCGCTCAGTGATGACAGTAAATCAGTATGATTATATCTTTTTGACCTGAAGTGAATCGAGCTCTACCGGGGTCTCGCGGCCAAACATATTGACGAGGACCTTGATCTTACCCTTGTTCTCATCGATCTCGTTGACCATCCCGTCAAAGCCCTTAAACGGACCGTCGACGATGTTAATAGCCTCACCGACGGTGAAGTCGATCTTGAACTTCGGCTCTTCCACACCCATGCGCTTTTGGATGTGGCGGACCTCATCCTCTGAGATTGGCGTCGGTGTGGTACCGGAGCCCACGAAGCCGGTGACGTTAGGTGTGTTACGAACGACATACCAGGAGTCTTCGGTGACATCCATCTGCACGAGGACATATCCAGGGAAGATACGACGCTCCACAATGCGACGACGGCCATTCTTGATTTCAATCTGATTCTCTTTCGGGACGATGACGTCGAAGATCTTGTCCTGCATGTGCATCGTCTCGATGCGCTGGCGGAGATTCTCTGCTACGCGATCTTCGTATCCGGAGTAGGTATGAATAACATACCAGTTCTTGGTCTTCGTATCTTCGGCCATGATTATCCCTTAAGAATTAATTTCTGAATCAGCGTGGAGAAGACCCAGTCGATGGCACCCAAGGCGAGGGCAAAACCGATCGAGAAGACGATAACCATCAACGTTAGACGCATGGTTGCACGGCGATTTGGCCAGGCAACCTTGGCGAGCTCTGCCCGCGAGGCAGAGAAGTAGTCGAATAGTGGCTTCATATCTTACTCCGGTGGTGGCGAATACATAATCCGCCCAAATTTAAAAAAGCCCGCGGCCTTTGAGTAAGATACTACCCAAGAACAGGGTAAAAGTCAACGCCTTGTCTTACTCAGCCGGACCATGGCAGCCACGGCCAGATGGTCGCCGCTAATACGAACACTGTAGCCAGAATAGTTACCCCGATTAATGCCGCCGGTCGCGGTCGCTCCGGCTGGTGACTAGAGAGTAGATGCACCGCCTCGGTAATACGATCACGGCGTACCAGCTGGCGGTAGGCAGCTTGCCACCATACGGCCGCGCCGGCGCCAATGAGCGCTCCGCAAATGATTACAGCCAGTGCCACTACCAATGCTGCCAACCACACCAGATCGTGCGGCACATAAACGGCTGCGGTGATAGTAGCAGCAGCCAACGGAATAATCAGAATGAGCTCAGCCACCAGGCCGAGTAGTTTCACCCCCACCAGCTCGAAGTGCCGGCGGAAGAAGTTCCAGCCAATACCCAGAGCCTCACGGTTGGATATCTCAGCGAGCGTTAGCCCGACTCGGCCGAAACCCTGGGTCACACCGAGGCCGGTCAAGAGATATGTGAGCGCCAAAAAGGCAATAAAGAGCGCTGCGGTCTGACCCCATTCCGGTAGTTGCCAGTCGATTCCACCGGTGAGTACGAGCGCGAGCATCAGTCCGAGGACCGCCAGTTGCGCCAGGTTCGTCACGATGTCAAAACCGAGCCGGCGGCCAAACGAGTTTACCGCTACTCCAACCCAACGCGACAGAGGCGCTGGTCGATGGTCGCTGCGGCGCGCTGCGCCGTAGAGGATAGCTGAGTGGCCGAGGCTGCGCCCGATGTAATAGAGGCAGCCGATCAAGGTGATTTCCACTGCCACAGCCACACTGGCCTCCTGGGTGCGGCTCACCACCAGCTGCAAACTGCCATTGGTAAAGACGGCTGCAATACCGCCAGCAAGTAAGGCGATCGACACCGCCGGAACCCCGGCCAAAAAGAGATACTTCAGATGGAAGCGCTCGCGCCAGGTCTCGACCGTAATCTCGCCGTATCCGGCGGGTACGGCTGGGGGGATGGGAGCTTGAGCGAGTTTCACCTTCGGTTGAGGGGCAATATCATTAAGCCGATGAGCGTGAGGCTGCAGTCGCGGCGCTTCGGGAATATGAGGCGCAGTTGACGGAACCACTGTACGTGTGTGGTTAAGTAGCGCCGGTGATTCGGTCTTAGGCGCGTCTAATCGGCCCGACTTGGGCCGGCCCGGTTTACGACGTTTCGTGATTTGAGCGGCGGCTGGCAGCTCAACGCCGGGAAGCGAATGAATCTGAATCCCAGCTGGTAGATCGGCGCTCGTAACCTCGGTCGACGCATCTTGTACCGGTGACTGCTCGACCGCCGACACCTCGACCAGTGGCGAGACCAGCTGACCGCATGCCGTGCAGAACTTCTGACCCTGAACGTCGATTAAGTCTTTTGAATGACAGTTTGGACAAACCATTAGCTTTATTAAACCATCGTCAGGCAAACTTTCCAACTTGCTTATGCCTAAAATACTCGTTATCAAGTGAGATTCTTATCCACACCCGTCCACAGAAATTTTGGTCAATATTCTATACTTTGGGGTATGCAAGCTGTAATAGTGACCAAAATGCCTAGTCGCTATAGCCCAATGCGCGTCATTAGATAGAGCCAGCCTTTACGACTATTAGAGATTCGGATCCGTTGTTCGGCGATAACTTCGGCTGACGTACCCTCGATACGCACGAGCAGTTCTTCGTAATACCGCAGTGCGAGCTTTACGCCTCGACGGGAGGTGGCTGGCAGTTGGTCGACAGCCTCCCGCGCGTTTATTAAATCGCTACGAATATCAGCCTCAATGCTTCGCTTTGCCGTATCATCTAGCTCGCTCACTTCCGGAAAATAGATTCGTCCCAGCGTTTTGTTATCGGCCGCATAATCACGCAGGAAGTTGACTTTCTGGAAGGCGGCGCCGAGGGCCTGGGCGCCGACTCTAAGTCGCTTGTACTCGGCTCCATCACCATTCACGAAGATCGCGAGACACATCAGACCAACAACTTCGGCCGAGCCGTAGATATAGGCCTCATACTGGCTTTGAGAATAAGACCGCTTCATAAGATCCAGGCGCATACTAGTAAAGAAGGCGTCGAGTAACTGTGACTCAAACTGAAACTGGCGAGCCGTTAACACATAGGCATGTATAAGCGGATTTAGGCTAAAGCCAGTTCGTATGGCAACGCCTACGGCTGCTTCTAGCTCGTCCAAAGACTTGGCTTGATCAAGCTCCTCCCAGCTATCGACTATCTCATCGGCCAGCCTGACGAGTCCATAGACAGCGGCGATATGCGGTCGTAACTGGCGAGCCAGCAGTCGAACGGCCGTGCTAAACGAGGTACTGTAGGCAGCCGTCATACGCCAGCTGGAGCCATACGCGACACCAGAGTATATGCCCAAAGAATCTTGCTTCATCGCCTAGGACGCTCGCTCAATGCTGTAATGTACCAACTGACGGAGTTTGATACGAACTTCAGACGATAACGTGAGTTCACCTAGCGCGGTGAGAGCCAGGTTCATCTGTTGGCTTGCCATCTGCTCGGTCGCCTGGCGAGCGCCAGAGCGCTCAAGGATCGCTCTGACCTCGGCCAGGTGCTGATAGCTGGCGTCGGGATTGCCGGAAGCACGCAGTAATAGCGCCCGATCCTCTGCGGCAGACAGTGCCAGGCCGCGTACCATAAGAACGGTGCGCTTACCTTCACGCAGGTCACTCAAGACGGGCT
>JBBRTP010000013.1:0-11161 GCA_038244255.1 Candidatus Saccharimonadia bacterium | reverse complement strand
CCAACGATATTATTCTAGCTTTTCGCCGATCCAACTGATTATCCATGTGTTGAACGATCGTTATGAAGACCCGATCGAAGCCGAGTCTAAGTAACATTTTTAAATCCAGTCTGGTGGAGCATGTCGGGATCGAACCGACCACCTCCTGCTTGCAAAGCAGGCGCTCTACCAGATGAGCTAATGCCCCACAAGACTAGATTTAACGTGCTGAGGGTTCGTGTGCAATTGGTGGGCTTGGGAGGACTCGAACCTCCGACCTCGTCATTATCAGTGACGCGCTCTAACCAGCTGAGCTACAAGCCCATCAATTGCAGGCGAAGAATAGGCGACACGAACTCTCGTATTTAAGCACGAAATGGGGTCAAATAACAAGGAATAAAGACGTTTTTGCCCGCCTCGGTGGTTACCGAGGCGGGCATCTGGCTTCGTATAACTCAAAGACGTGGGTGGGTGCGTCAGAGACGCGTTAGGGCGATTGCGAGGTTAGGGAATTGCTCAAGCATGCAGAATGGGGCAGCGAAGACGAGATCGATGATTGGCGGATAGAACTTCGTCGCGTGTTCAACAACCGAGATACGTTCCTCGCCTCCGGGCGACTTGAGCAACGCAGCGAACTGGAGTCGCTGAACCCCTCGGGTGAAGACTGGACTGAGGGAGAGCGCCAGAGCCCGCACGCCGTCTGGGCGCTTAAGTAGGGTGTGATCAGGCTGCGACACTGGCATGAGAGCCATGCAACGCAGGTTGCCCTTTAGGATGGGGTCAATGCCGATCTCTTCGGCATCCGGCTCGGCAAACATGATCTCGACCTGCTTGCACATGGCATCATCGACGTGATGCGGTTCAACGACACCAACAGACAAGATGCGTGGCTGAGCGACAACGCGTGGCGTCACGATACTTTCTATCGTCATGATCCCTCCTAAGGGGTCGTGGTGAGGGGGTGGCTAGGCAAGCGAGGTGAGCTCGACTACGAGCTGGGCTACATCAATGCTCCGCTGCAAAGCTCCGAGTCGCACCGTGGCTCCATCGGAACGGTCGGTGGTGACCTGCCCGAGAACCAGTCTGGTCGAATGCTGCGATAGCACGTAGACGCAGACTCTGGTGCCTGCCTTGACCCCCTGGAGCATCAGCTCGGCCGGCGATCTGCCGGCCGCGGCGGTGAATTGGGCGCAGAGTGAGTCGTCGGCGCCAGTAAAGCGGAGATCAGTGTAGTTTTCATCCGATGATCCACTCGATTTGCAGGCATAGCGCGTACTCGGGCTCGATTGAACACCTACTAACATGAGACATTTCCTTCCAAGGTACGACGGACAGGGGACTTTATCTCATCTAAGCACAAGCGATACCAACCGTGAAGGCTTTTTGTAACAGTTGGCTTAGAGAATAAATTACGATAGCACCAGATGTCGGCTCTGTCGAGGATTAATTCCTTGATCAGCCTTTCCACGTCATGACGGCGTCTTAAACCGGCCGAGTCTCTTTGGCCAGTTGCTGGCCAATTTCAGCCAGCCAGCGAACATCGAACTACGTGTGCTTGAGTCGGGTGAGGTTTTCGAGGTCGATTAATTTGCCGATATGTGGGTCTTCGCTTATCATTAAGCTACTTATGCTTGAGGGTGAGAAGACGCGTGTATAGATTTGTTTCGCGATTAGGTTGGCCGCTACTACTTACCCTCTGTGCCATCCCAGTGATTCGTTGGGCCATGATTCAGCCATTATCGTACCGTTTTGCGAGCCCGGTAGTCGATCTATTGAGCCTCGGCCAAATCGCCGGGATCCTCGGTCTGACGTTGTTCTCCTATAACCTCCTCCTAGCCACACGTATCAAGTTGTTCGAGGATCTCTTTGGTGGCCTTAATAAGGTCTTTATGGCGCATCACCTTATTGGTGGCACCGCGTTGGTCTTGCTCCTGATACACCCTATCGTCTTAGCCATGCGCCTAATCCCGAGTGGGCTACGTAGCGCCGCGTTACTACTAGTCCCACTGCCAGGTAATCTCCCGGTGGCTTTTGGCATCTTTGCCCTGGCGGGACTCATAGCGCTGATGATAGTGACTTTCTTTGTGAGCCTGCCGTATCGGATATGGCTGATAACTCATAAGTTTCTCGGAGCCGTCTTTCTGCTGGCCGGCCTCCATGTGCTCTTAACGCCTAATGACCTCTCGAATGATCCCTGGCTCAAGTGGTTTTTGCTCATACTCGTAGGGCTCGGGATCGTTTCATTTATCTACCGTACACTCTTACCCAACCTCTTCATTCGTCGTTTTGAATATGTCATTCAGGGTGTTCTTACCAAGGCCCCTGGAGTGGTGGAGATTAATCTGGTTCCCGAGAAGGGGAGGGCACTCAATTTCAAGGCTGGGCAGTTTATCTTCATCTCGTTCCAGATGGAAGGTATGAGTCGCGAATGGCATCCCTTTACCGTATCGTCGGCGCCACATAGCGGAGAGGTGAGCCTCACTATTAAATCACTCGGTGGATATACCAAGACACTCACGGCGCTTCTACCGGCTATGACCGGCGCCAAGGCTCGTATTGAGGGTGCCTACGGGCGGTTTTCGTACCGTAACTTTAAGAGTCCTAACCAAATCTGGATCGCTGGCGGCATCGGCATCACGCCATTTCTTAGTATGGCTCGCGCCTTGGGACCGGCGCCGTATCAAATTGATCTGTATTATTCGGTGAAGAACGAATCTGAGCTGGTGGATCTGTCCGAGCTTCAGGCCGCCCAAACGGCCACACCGAATCAATCGTTTCGACTCATTCCGTTTGTGGCCGATAAGCAGGGTTTTCTGACGGCCAAATTTATTGCCGAGACGAGCGGGGGTTTTGAGAATAAGGATCTCTTACTCTGTGGGCCACCGCCGATGATGAAGGCCTTAAGGCAGCAGCTGCACGGAGCCGGAGTAAAGAATGGTAGGATTCATTCAGAGGAGTTTTCAATGTCATGAGACTTAAATCGATCGTCGGATTATCACTCATCATGTTTACGACCGCCGTCGGTGTCATCCTCTTTGTGGGGCTAATTCTGGTACCACCCACACCACTCGCTATTCTCACCGACCCCACGACTGGCCAGGCGGTGAACTCTAATGGTGAGCCGGTTGATCCGGCCACCGGTATCACACTCCAGCCGGGGAGTTCGGCCGATGCAGCAGTTGCGGCAGCCCAGAATAAGGCAGCTGCCAGCGCTTCGACCAAGGTGGTTACCAGTGCTACGCCTAAACCGGGTAGTACCGTGACACCCGTGCCAACGGCGACGCCAAGACCTGGAACCACTCCGACGCCCACACCCATCCCGACCGTCACCCCGCGGCCAACCGTGACTCCGGCTCCAACTCCCATACCAACGCCAGCACCCAGTTACTGTGGCGGCCTCTCGCCCTGCTACGGGGTAAGCACCCTGGCCGCTCACGCCACCTCGGGCAACTGCTGGGGCTACAACATTAACGTGATGTACAATCTCACCGGCTTTGCACCCAACCACCCGAACGGTCCGGGAAATGTCACGAGCGGTACGACCTGCGGCAAGAACATCGCCAGTGTATTAAGCGGCGGAACCGCATCGGGTGGGGGAGCGCATAATCACACCTCAGGCACTAAGAACAATACGAATTCATTATTTCTTCAATATAAGGTGGGTTACTATGATCCGAGCAAGCCATGAGTGAGAGACTGCACCCCGAGACGCCACATCATCCCACTGCCCGCCACCCTCGAACGGCCCATCATATTAAATGGTCATTACCTTCGGCCGCGGTGATCATTGGCCTCGTCGTGGGATTCGGTATCGTGATGCTGTCACGGTCTAGTAGTATGACGTTTACCCCACATCTCTTGCATACCCATTCAGTAACAGTCGGCGAGACAGCTCGGAGTGATATTTATGAGATGACGGTGAGTAGATTGGTGCGCGTGGAATCGGATGTGGCCTTCCCGCCAGCCGCCGGTGATGACATCCTAGTGGTAACATTGAAGCTTCAGAACACCAGCCATCAGTCCCTCGGATTCTTCCCCTCGATTCAGACCTATATTCGTGATGATCAAGGCAATACCTATGTCATGCACCCAACGCTAGCCATGGCCGATCCGTTGCCCGCCGGGGACATCGCGGCCGGTCAGACCGTCACTGGTCAGCTCTCGTATGAAATCCCTAAAAAACTTACCACCTTTCGCCTCTATGTTGATCCGGCTTGGCTCCAGATGGTGCCAGTGGTCTTTGAACTCAAGCCATAAGCTATACTGTTTCGTATGATTGAAACGGTACGCTGCCAATGGGCGGTTGAGCATCCTGAGCTTATCACCTACCACGATGAGATCTGGGGAAGGCCAACGCGGGATGATCGCGCGATCTTTGCGGCCTACGCGCAGTGTGTACTCCACGCCGGTCTCCTCTGGACGGCCATGCTCAAGAAACGGCCGGTCTTTGCGGCGGCTTTTGCTGATTGGGATGTGGCAAAGATCGCAGCCTATGACGGAACCGAGATCGATCGGCTCATGCACACCGAAGGCATGATGCGGAATCTTCAGAAGATTACCTGCATCATTAAGAATGCCGGTTGCTACATTGAGGTGCAGCGTGAGTTCGGTTCATTTGCCGACTATATCTGGCAGTTTGCGCGTCAGCCGATCGACGGAACTCGCGACGAGGCCAAGGCCCGGGCGGTCGCCGAAAAACTTAGTGATGACCTCAAGCGTCGCGGCTTTAAATTCGCCGGGCCGGCCAGCGCCTACGGCTTGATGGAGGATATCGGTTTGGTGAACGATCACGATCCGCACTGCTTCCGCTATCTCGCTAATGATTGACTCATATCTGATACATAGCGATAATCAGGAGCACTAAGAGGTAATTCGACAATGCGGTGGAGGCAGTCGAAGGTGCGCAGTAGTTTATCGGAGAGTTTTCCCGAGCCTAGGCGAAGTTGGGTCGTTCGAGGCGTCATAGCCACACTGCTGCTGGCGTCGCTCAGCCCGCTCGCGCTTTTGACGCCTCTGACGGGTAGTGCCAAGGCGGCCAGCTTATCGCTCTGTGGTAACGCCGGCTCACCCACGGCGCCGATTCAGCACGTCATGGTGGTAATGCTAGAGAATCGTAGCTACGGGCAGGTGATCGGCAATACCATTCAGGCTCCGTACCAGAACGATTTACCTTCGCAATGCGGCCTGGGCACCAAGACCTTTGGCGCGACTCATACCTCGGCCGCCAATTATCTGGCGATCACCGGTGGCCAGATTCCGCCGAAGGCGCCTCCTGGCTGTGGCACCGTAAGCGCCTGCTCCACCGCGGCAGCGAGCCTTTTTAGCCAGATGGACGCGTCGGGACTAGGCTGGAAGTCGTACGAGGAGGGTATGTCTACGGCCTGCGCCGGAAAATCGACGGGGAGCTATAAGATTGGCCACAACCCGGCCATCTTTTATACCGGGCTTACAACCTGCGCTGCCAACGATCTGCCGGTGGCAGATCTAACGGCTCAATCTGGTGCCTTCTGGAACGATCTGACTAACCAAACACTCCCGGCCTTCTCATTCGTGACGCCGAGTCTCAATAACGACGGCGAGGGTGTAACTGGACTGACTGGCGCCGATACATGGCTCAAGAATTTCTTAGCGACGGTTCAGCAGAGCAATGCGTATCAGGCCGGCAACACTGCCATTATCGTTAACTACGACGAGGGCACTGGCCCCGATGCCAAGACGGGCGAGGACTGTACCAATCAGGCACTCGATATGGCGGGGAAGCAGGAGAGCTGCCACGTTGCTTCATTTGTGATCTATCCCTGGACGATTGCGGGAACGAGTGATGCTAGTTTCTTCGATCACTATTCGGTGACACGGACGGTTGAAGAGCTCTTTGGCTTACCGCTACTAGCCGGCGCTGCTTCTGCCCCGAGCATGATCGGGCACTTTGGTCTGTCGCTAATTTCCACGCCAACTCCGACCCCTACGCCAACCCCCACAACGCCTGCACCGACACCCACCCCGACGGATACACCAACCCCCATACCCACCGATACGCCGACGCCCACTCCGGTGCCGACGGATACTCCTACTCCAACACCAGTCCCGACCGACATCCCAACACCAACACCCACCCCGACCCCCACTCCGACTCCGGCTTCGAACACCTGTCCACTCGCTCCGGCCGGGATGACCGAGTACTCCGGTAACTTAAGCCTCGAGAGCGCCCAGACTGGCTGGACCGGGCTCTATAACTCTAATTCGGTACCGACCCGAACTCAGCCGATCGGTGGTAGTTTCGATGGTCTCTGGGCACTCCAAGTCGCTCCCAAGGCCGGTGCGACCGGTGCAGCTGGCGTGAGTAATGCGAACCCGATCTGGATCTCCGGAGGCTCTGCGCCGTCCACCACGACCGGCACGGTGTATTCCGGAACGGCGTACGTGAAAGCCGGCTTCATTGGCCAGCAGATCTCGCTTGTGATCCGCGAGACCACCGCGCTAGGCGCCGGGGTTGGCTACCATACCACCACAATGACGGCTGGTGACTCGGCCTGGCATTCCATTAGCTCAAGTTACACAGCGCTTAATACCGGCGATGTTCTCCGATATATGCTTTATTCATCGAACCTCACTAGTAGTAGTCAGTCCTTTTTAGCCGATTGCATGAGCCTCCAGTCACCGAGTGCAGGTAGCCAGGCGGCGCTATCGGTAGCGCAGCTTCGGTCACTGAATAACTTCTTAGGTTTTTAGGCGATGCAGCGATTTGGTTTAAGCCACCGGATGACTGCTTTTGCAGTGGCCGGTATGATGCTGCTTTCAGTCATCGCACCATTGCTTATGTGGGCACCGTTTTACGCCACCGCCTCGACCGAGCCAAATGATGAGATCCATACCAACTTTGGCGATGATGCCGGCAGCTCGATGTGGGTCTATTGGCACGGTCTCGATACCAGCGTGAGTTACGGCGTAACTCAAGCTTATGGTCAATCGGCTATCGCAACGCCCACTCCCGTGACGCCGGTGGATACGGCGGGGCCGTTCAATCGCGTCCAGCTTACTGGGCTCACGCCGGCTACGACCTACCATTACCAGATCGGTGTAAGCGGGCTCGACCATACCTTCCAGACGGCTCCGACGGGTGATTTCGTTTGGGATGATCTCGGCGACACCGGCACGACATACTACGACCCCACGGCTGGTGCTAGCTGTAATAAGTCCTGGATGCCCGAGGTGTGGCAGCAGCTGGCAGGCGATACTCCTGCCTTCTTTACCCATGGCGGCGATATCTCCTACGCCAACTACTGTGGTACGCCAAGTGTCCATCAGCTGTATAACGATATTGCGCCCATTGCTACCACGGTGGCCATGGAGCAGGCGTGGGGCAACCATGAGTACGGCGCGCCCATTACCACATCGCCGGCTGGGACGCCTCGTGACAGTATGGCCAACTACAAAGGTCGAACTTACATCGCCAATCCTCAGACAGTACCCATTGATAAGACGACCCAGATCTCTAATCCCGGCTGCCCGTCACCCATAAACCCACTAACTAATGGCTGCTTAGGTGGCGATTGGGGCTATTTCCGTGCCGGTCATGTGCTGTTTATTAGCTATCCAGAGCCATGGAGTGGCGCATATTCCGCTTGGCAGACGGCGGCCGATGTTCTCATGGCCACGGCCGAAGCCGACCCTAACATCTACTCGATTGTTACCTACGGACATCGGCCGGCCTATTCCAGTGCAGTTACTCAGACCGATGCTAATCTCAAGCTGGCCATCGATGCACTCGGTGATAAATACAGTCCAGTGGCACGTCCAGATGGGAAGTATCTGCTGAATGTCGCGCACCACGTACATGGTGCCGAAGTCTTTGCCCCGCAGCACGGCGTCATCCACCTGACTGACGGTGGTGGAGGCTCAGAAGAGGTCACTTACCCTTCGACGGCTAGTGGATCACTCTGGAAGACCGGCCACATTGAGCACTTGCGCACCACATTTACGGCCAACCAGCTCAAGCTTGAGGTGGTCTGTGGGCCAATCTTTACCCCGAACCCCACCCGCGATGCGTGTATTAAAGGAGCAGTAATCTACACTGCAACCCTGGTCTCGCCGATCGCACCGGTAGCCACTCCGACCCCGACCTTCACACCTACGCCTGCACCGACCGATACACCGACTCCAACACCAACCGATACACCGACTCCGACGCCAACCGATACCCCGACGCCGACTCCGGTGCCAACCGACACTCCAACGCCTACTCCGGTGCCAACCGACACTCCAACGCCGACACCCACACCGACAGATACCCCAACACCAACCCCAACTCCGACCCCCGTTGCAACTGATACACCGACACCGACCCCCACTCCCACTCCCACTCCCACGCCTACGCCGGTGCCAGGCCCCACCCAGTGGGTTACCAATCAGAGTCTTGAGACGAGTCAGACCGGCTGGACCGGCATCGTTAATTCCTCCTCACAAAACAGTCGAGTGCTCGGCGGCTATGACGGTAGTTATTGTCTCTACTCGATGAATAACACCGCGTTGACGGGTACGAATGGCTTCATTGATAAGCCGCATTGGATAAATCTCGCTACGGTAAAAGCTACGGTCTATACCGCCAGTCTGTGGGTGAAGCCCGATGTGACCGGGGAGAAGATTGCCCTCTTACTCCGAGAACTCAGCCCAACGGGTACGCTTGTTGGTGCTAAGACGACCACCGTCAATACGACCTCCACGAGCTGGGTACAGCTAGCAAATGCCTATACGGCCACCGCATCGGGCAATACGATCGCCTATTATGTTACCGGTACGAGCGTGCCAGCTCATCAGGGATTTAGGGCCGATTTACTGAGTCTTACCTCGCCGGCTGTGACTACTCAAGCGGCGCTTACCAGGGTCCAGCTCCTCCAGCTCCAGCACGATCTCGGGTTCTAGGACTTGCGACCTAGCTTGTTTCCAGTTACAGCATCCTCACTAAATTTACGAGGCAGAAGTGTTACCTAAAGCTATAATCTCGGTTCTAGCGGCCATTATGATGACGGCCGGATTGGCACCATCCAGTACCTTGGCTTCGGGTGCTAACCTCTGCGGTCAGGCTGGAAGCCCGGCCGCTTCGATTCAGCACGTTATCGTCGTGATGCTCGAGAATCGTAGCTATAGCGAGGTGATGAATGGTGGCAAGGCGCCGTATGAGGCCAAAACATTAGCAACCCAGTGTGGTGTCGCGACTCATATGTTTGGTTCAACCCACTGGAGCGCCGCCAATTATCTGGCCGTAGCTGGTGGGCAGCATCAGGCTCAGACCGGCTCCTGTGCCACCGTGGCTGCCTGCTCACAAAACAACCCAAATATCTTCGCCCAGTCCGATGCAGCGGGGGTTGGCTGGAAGAATTATGCTGAGTCAGCGCCTACGGTTTGTGCTCAATCGTCGACGAGTAAGTATAAGATCGGACACGTGCCGGGTCTGTTCTATCATCTGTCTGATTGTGTTGCCAATGTCGTACCGGTTTCAGACATGACGGCTCAAAGTGGCCCCCTCTGGAGCGACTTACAAAATGATCGCTTACCCGGGGTTAGTTGGGTTTCGCCAAACATTCAGAACGGCGGCGAGGGTCCCGGCGGTCTTGCTACCACCGACGCCTGGCTCAAGGGCCTCCTCACACTCATCGGCACCAGTAAGTCATATCAGGCCGGTCGGACTGTGGTACTTGTGACCTACGACGAGGGTTCGGGCGGCGACGCCAAGGTGGGCGAAGATTGCACGAACCAGGCGCTCGATCTGGCTGGCAAACAAGAGAGCTGCCACGTGCCATTCTTTGTAGTCTACCCGTGGAGTCACGGCACCGATGCGACCTTTTTTGATCACTATAGCCTCACAAGGACCATCGAAGACGTCTTTGGCTGGTCATACATCGCCCACGCGGGCGATAGCCAGACCAAGAGTCTGCGGGGTCACTTAGCATTCCCCTAGGGGCCGGTCAGCGGTGAGCTTGGAGATTGTGGGTATTTTCGCTCAAAAACCCTTGACCCATCAGATTCATACGTGCTACATTGTTTGGGTGCTATGAGGAGTCCGTGTATGAGTAGACAACTAAGTTTTTGCGGAAGTCACGCTAAGAAACTGTAAGTTGTCTCTTCTTATGTGGGCTCCGCGCCAAGCCATCCGGCTAACGCGGAGTTGTTGTTTTACAGATACGATCCCTGTCATCACGTTCGCCAACGGCGAGCCAGAGGCATAATCGTTATATGTATGAATGGGTAAGATCACGAAAGTGATCTACAAACAATTTCATCGAATCAATTTATTGGTTCGAATGTTCGAATCTAGCAGTTACCAACTGCTAGTCAAATATGTAAGAAAGTTACTTAAGGGCACATGACGGATGCCTTGACGTAAAGTACCGAAGAAGGTCGTAGAAGGCTGCGAAAAGCCTCGGGGAGCTGCCAATCAAGCTTTGATCCGGGGATTACCGAATGGGGCAACCCAGCCGTGGTTATACGCGGTTACCAATACCTGAATCTATAGGGTATTTGGAGGGAACGTGGTGAACTGAAACATCTAAGTAGCCACTGGAAGAGAGAGAAACCTCAATTCCCTGAGTAGCGGCGAGCGAAATGGGAAGAGCCAAAACTTATATGACTTTCGCGTGTTCGCACGCGAATAAGCTGACAGGCGAATGTTATATGAGGGTTGTGAGATTACAGATGACCAATAAAGAACACTTCTGGTTTACCAAGAGTGGTCTTTATTGCGACCGGAGGACTGTCATCACCGGGTAAGGTAAGAAAGTTGAAGATTAGTGGAATGATCTGGAAAGGTCAGCCAAAGAGGGTGCCAGCCCCGTACGCGAAAATCTTTAGCCCTTATATCTGTTTTCTCGAGTAGGTCGGGACACGTGAAACCCTGATCGAATCCAGGAGGACCACCTCCTAAGGCTAAATATACTTTACGATCGATAGTGAACAAGTACCGTGAGGGAAAGGTTAAAAGAACCCCGGAAGGGGAGTGAAATAGAACCTGAAATCATGTGCCTACAATGAGTCGGAGCTGCGCTCTTCACTGCAAGTGAGAGTGGTAGTTCGCAGATTCGGCAACCAGACTCCGTTCAGCACGGAGCGAAGGTTGCCAGCTACATTAAGAATTTTTGCGTAACTACTGTGCTCATCGATAGTGATGAGCGTGGTGACGGCGTGCTTT
>JBBRTP010000012.1:0-11169 GCA_038244255.1 Candidatus Saccharimonadia bacterium | reverse complement strand
CTGAGATCAACCGGATTAAGGCCGAGGTAAAAGGCGACAAGACGCTCGAGGGCCAGAAGATCATGGAGCTCTATAAGGAGAAGGGGATCAATCCGTTTGCTTCTATCCTGCCACTACTCATCCAACTACCCATATTCTTTGCGCTCTACATTGTGCTTCGCGACCTGGTGAAGCCCGGTGAGATTGCTCATCTGGCTTATGGTCCGGTGCAACAGCTGGCGCCGATTGCGGCTGCGATCAGCTCAAACGCCCTCCATCCGACGCTACTTGGCCTTATTGACCTGGCTAAGCCTTCACCACTCATCGCTGCCCTGGCCGGAGTTGCCCAGTTCTTCCAGACTCGCCAGCTGACACCCAAGCATACCCAGGGTGACACACAGGCTCAGGTGCTTACGAGCATGAACTACATTTT
The DNA here is from genome assembly GCA_038244255.1 of Candidatus Saccharimonadia bacterium. Classification (GTDB taxonomy): domain Bacteria; phylum Patescibacteriota; class Saccharimonadia; order UBA4664; family UBA4664; genus JBBRTP01. The sequence goes on along the minus strand of JBBRTP010000012.1, from coordinate 10,757 downwards.
CCCCTTCCTGACCTTCTTCATTGGCCTGTCACTGCCGTCGGCGCTGGCGCTGTACTGGGTTACTACTAGCTCCGTTGCCATCCTGCAGCAGACCTTGGTACTGCGCCAGGACGTCGAGGAGCTCGAGGCAGGTGTAGAACCGGCTAAGAAAACGATTACGGCCAAAACCAAGGGCAATAAGGCATGACCGAGATCACGTTAGTTGCCAAGCAGCGACTCGAAGAGATTGTGGCGTTTCGGGGAGTTAACGCGCATGTCGAAGCCACCGAGACCGAAGAGGGAATTGAGCTTGCCATTGCGGGCTCTCCAGCCACGCCGCAGCTCATTGGCCACCACGGCGAGACACTAAGAGCCATTGAATACGTCCTAAACCCGATGATGAAGCGCACCGACGGCGAGTCGCCGCGGGTCAATGTGGATGTGGCAGGCTACCGTCAGGCTCGTCGCGAATCGCTCGAAGAACTAGCCCGTGAAGTAGCCGAACGCGTGAAGTCGAGCGGTGACGAAGAAGAACTCAAACCGATGAACGCGGCCGAGCGACGCATCGTGCACATGGCGCTCCGTGATATCCCCGAGGTCGAGACCGAGTCTCGAGGAGATGACCGTGATCGCCGCATCGTGGTTAAGCCAGCCGAATAGCCTGATTTTCACGTTCGTTGTCATGTTAGGCGAAGTCGAAACGCTAGAGGGCCCCTTCGACGAGCTCAGGGTGACCAATAAGAGCTCGTTACTGCGAGGAATGAGAAATGAAAAATCTTGATAACAACCTAGAGGAGCGCCTCAACCAAGCGCTCGAGACCGGTACCGATAAGGCTCTGTTACGAGCGAATATAACGGACTACCTTAAGCATGTCGTCCAGTTGGCTCAAGCTGGCTCAATTGATCGCGAGGCTGCGTGCTATCACATCGTGGGCGCCGCTTCCATTGAGCAGCTCGAGAGCGAACCCATATTCGATGAGATAGTCACCGAATCGGGCGAGCTTGAGCTTCCAGCGGCACACGTCTCAGGGAACGTCGAGGACCGATGGGAGCACCTTGAGCAGCTAATAACCAGTCTCCCGTAGCTCCGTCGCGTGCCATCTCAGCGCCCAGTAATGGGCGTTTTTCTATTTTGGCAGTTATTTCGATAGCGTTTGCTTGTAGACGCTTAGCGTCTCCGCAGCCATCTTCTCCCAGGAGAAGTCTTTGACGTGCCTTGTTCCGGCCCGGCGGAGCTGGTCAAGTTTGGCCGGGTCTGATAGTAGGGAAGTCAGCTGAGTTGTGAGATCTTCGGTGCTTGATGGATCAAAGTAAGCCGCCGCGTCGCCGTAAACCTCCGGGAGGCACGAGGCACGGGCGGCCAACACCGGCGTCTGTTGGATCATCGCCTCGAGGCCTTGCAGCCCAAACCCCTCAGAGATCGACGGATTGATGTAGAGTCCGGCCTGCTGATAGAGCGACTCGAGCTCGCCGTCGGTGACACTTCCCGTGAATATCACCCGGTCGGATAATTTTAGCTCTTCTACCCGCGTTCTGAGTCGGTTACGGAAGTAGTCATCGCGCCCCACGAGCACCAGACGAAGATCGGGGGATTGGGTGATGAGACTCGCAAAGGCGTCGATGAGCCGGTCGACGTTTTTATACGGGTAACAGTTCCCTACGTGTAGCAGGTACCCAGGAGTTAGTTTAAACCGGTCAATAGGCTCGGCGGTTGGGAGACTAGGGTCGAATGAGAGCATTGCTACAATTACCTTCGAAGCGGGCAGTTGATACCGCGAGACGAGCTGCTGCTTGACGTATTCCGTGGGCGTGAGCAGCCGTGATGAGAGCCGTGCCATCGTCCAGAGCACCAGGCGAAAGGGGAGCTGCTTGTAACCCTGCAGCCGCCGCCGCGCGCCGGTGTAGCGGGAGGTTCGGTGATAGAGCAGGGTGAGGTCGTGAATGGTCGTAACATGGCGCCCAAAGTAGAGGACTGGTGCATTGGGAGCGGGGAAGTGGACGAGGTCTGGTTTAAGCCGGTACAGCAAGCCTGCTAGACCGAGCTGCTCGCCGAAGGAATAGGGGCGATACGGGGCGCGTAACTTGGTGAAGTTGGTAGCCCGGGGAACATATTCAACGAAATTTTCGTCGCCAATAAGCACAATGTATTCGTTCTGGTGATCCGTCGCCTCGAGCTGGATCAGTAGCTGCTGAAGATAGCGGCCGATTCCGGTCCAGCGGGTCGGTCCGTACATACGGGCGTCAATTACGATTCTCATAGGGGCATTATAAGGGGGAGAGTGGAACTAAGCTACGAAATAGCCCGTCACAAAGAGCACGATAAGGAGAGCCTGGAGGAGCGTACTGGCCATCACGACCGCATCTTTGAGCTCGGCTCGGTCCTTTAGAATCTGAGCTCCTAAGATAAAGAGTGGGAAGGCGAGCAGGTAATAGCGACCCACGCTATCAAGCGTGGTGGTGGTGAGCGGCAGAATCATCGAGAGAATGGTAAATACCAGGTAGCTGGGTCGGATGCGTCGTCCGAGTGCAATAACGAGGCTCACGGCGATGAACACTATTACGATCGAGAGAATAGCACTAAGCGAGAGGTGGCCGGTCTTGAAGGCATGATGGAAGGGGCTCAGTAAGGGTACCAAGATGTTAGGGTTAAAGACACGTTCCGGCCAGCCGAGGTGATACGCCGTAGAGTACGCCGAGATGCCGCCGAACCACCGAGTAAGTGCAGCAAAGTAGAGCACGGCTCCCACAGGAGCAAGTAGTAGCCAGAGTACATTTGGGTGAATCTTACGAAGCTGCCAGTCGTGCTGCTGAAGATACTCTACAAGCAGCGCTGGGACGAGGAGTAGGCCCGGTAGGCGTGTGCCGCTGGCAATGGCGGCCAGTAGTGGTGCGAGAAGCCAGTGTCTGGTCCGGGCGGCGTAGAGACTGCCGAGAATGAGTACTAGCGAGAGGGATTCAGTATAGGTCGCCAGTAAGAAGAAGGCAAACGGGAAGGCGAAGAGGAGTTTGAGTGCGAGCCGGCCAGTCTCCTCGTCGTGGTCGAGGCGCACCAAGCGCACCAGTAACATAGAAATGCCGGCGATTAAAATGAAGTTTAAGATGAGGCTGGTCAAGATTAAAGCCGAATGGAGTGGTAATAAGAGAGCAAGTGGCGCGGCAATGATGCGCAGTAAAAAGGGATAAACCGGAAAGAAGACGAACAGCGCTGGGTGCGTGAGATTATAGCCGTGCTGTGCGATCTGGAGGTAGTAGTCAGAATCGAATCTGACATACGGGGTTATAAAGCGCATTATGCCATGAAACGAACCGGCCAAGGTGTAATTATTGGCTGGAATAATGGCGAAAGAGAGTTGTGCGAGAAGCCCAACCACAAATATCATCACCGCCCAGATAGTGGCATAGACCAAATTAGAACTGTTACGCTGGGCAAGTCGTCGGTGTAAGGCGTTTTTCATTATGGCAAGTATAAGGTACTTTTAGATAGAAGCGCTGCAAATAAGCGCAATAAGGCCGTTGTCGCCGCAACAAAGGATTTAGATGGTATTTGTCGTTTACAGTACAACCGGTGAATTAATCAAACTATTACCTCTGCTAGTTGAGCTCAAAAAAACCAATGAGTGCTATACCATTGTGCTCTCGCAACAGGAGGAGCAGCTCAAGCGTTTCTTTACCGCCTACCCTGATGCTCCCAAACCAGACCTCTGGCTTGTACACGGACACAAAGATCAGGATCTATCGAAGCAGTATCAAGTCCCCATCTGGTTTATAAAGGCCATCCGTGATGTGATAGCCAACCGCAAAGAGATAAAACGCCGGCGGAATCCGGACAACTCGAAGAACATACTTATCGTCCACGGCGACACCATGACCACCGTCTTTGGGGCTATCTGGGCTCGTCTACTTGGGCTCAAAGTTGGCCATGTCGAGGCCGGAATGCGGAGCTTCAAGCTCTTAAGCCCATTTCCTGAGGAGATCGACCGCCGCATAGTCGGCCGGCTAGCGCGAGTTCACTTCGCGCCAGGGAAAGTGCCGTTTGAGAATCTACGGCGCGCCAAAGGTGATGTGATTAATATTGGCTATAATACAATTTACGATTCAATACTGCTTGCACGTGATATGAAGCCGGCCACGGTGATTCCGAACCTGCCTTCTAAGTACGGTATTGTATCTATTCACCGCAACGAGCTGCTCGCAAATAAGAAGGTCTTTACGCAGACGCTCGAGACGCTGGCCGAGTATGCCCGTAAATCACCGCTCGTCTTCTTGCAGCACCCCGTTACGATTGCTCGGGCCAAGGACTTGGGACTCGAGCATTTACTCAGTGAGAATATGATTTACGCGCCGAAGCTCGATTACTTTAGCTTCATCAGCCTACTCGATGGCGCCGACTATGCCGTGACCGACAGTGGAGGGTTACAAGAAGAGTGTACCTATCTGGCAAAACCCTGCCTGGTGCACCGGACGGTAACCGAGTGGAAAGAGGGTCTAGAGTTGGGTATCGTGAGGCTCTCGTACTTTGAGGACGTAACGCTCCGAGAATTCCTGGACGATCCAATGAAGCTCAAATCACAGAAGATGGTCCCCATCACCTCGCCGACGGGCATGATCGTAGCGTATCTTCGCCAGCACAACTTTATTTAGAGCGAAATACGACGACTTAGTCGTCTTCACTGATCACATAAAGCGGGCGGTTCTGGGTCTCGTTGTGAATGCTCTCAATGTAGAGTGCCAGCAGCCCTTGACAGCCCAGCACGATACCAACCAGGAAGCTTAAGAAGACGGCCAAGATGGCAGTGCCCGAGATACCAAGACTCAGCGGGTCACCCAAGAGGTACTTGTCTATAACCATGAAGACCCCCAAGAGCGCCGAGGCGGTCATCACAAAGAGGCCGAGCGCACCGGTGAAGAGTAATGGTAGCGTAGATTGTGAGACGAAGGCGTGGAGCGCCAGTTTGACCAGCATCCGGAAGCTGTAGCTGGCCTTACCGGCCGCGCGGGCGTTGGCGCTGAATTCAACGTAGGCTCGATTGAAGCCGAGCCAATCAATGAGCCCACGTGTGATGCGATTGTGCTCAGACAGTTCGTTAAACTGATTAGCCACCTTACGGTCGATGAGCCTATAGTCGGTGGAGCCAGCGCGGGTATTGCCGTCGGTTAGCGAGTTTAGGATCTTATAGAAGAGGCGAGAGCCGTAGCGCTTCACTGCACCCTCACGTTGATTGGATTTGCGCACACCAACTACCACTTCGGCGCCATCTAGCCATTGTTCCACAAGGGTACTTATGAGTTCGATGGGGTGCTGGCCATCCGCGTCCATCATGATGACGGCGTCGCCCTTTGCAGTGCGAATACCGGCCGTGGTTGCGGCCTCTTTACCAAAGTTACGCGAGAAGTTGATGAGCTTAATCGTAGGTGATTTTGCCTTAAGCGAGGTGATTAGATCCGCCGTATCATCCTGACTGCCATCGTTTACATAGATGATCTCGTGCTGCCACGACTGCTTATTCAGAAAGTCGCTGAGCGCGTGATAGAACGGCAGGATATTGGCCGACTCGTTATAGGCCGGGATTACGATGCTGATGAACGGGGTAGCGGGACGGGCCATTATTTGTCTCTCTTCCATAGGTTTCGCCACGATACTAGCACGACGTACACCAGGTAGCCAGCGAGTTGGCCAATGATTAAGCGTAGTAGGAGGCCGGTGGGATTCTGGGGGTGGGTTAGACCAAGTCCCACCGCGAAGACGCCTACCAGGAGGGCAAGCACGGCCGGCTTCGAGCGCCTCAGGACTAGCAGGTAGAGTGTATAGCCATAGATTATCGAGGTCAGGAGCTGGCTGACGCCTACCAGCCAGAGTTGGTTCTGGGCCACCAGGTATGACGAACCGAGGCTGAGCGAGACGATTAGATGCGGTGCGAGCCAGAAGAGGGCGATCACCGCTCCCCCACCCAGGAGCGAGAGCCCGACGAACTTGCCTAAGGCCTGCTGGCTCTTGGGGTGGTCATTGGGCGAGGTATTAGCCAGTAATATCCAGGTGAGAATACTAATGCCAAAGAAGACGATGCGGCCGAGCGAGGCTATGCCCGCGTAAATGCCGGCATCGTATTGCGAGAAGAACGCCTTGGCAATAACGATATCCATCGCAAAGAGGATGCTAAACGATGCGACTACGATTACCGATTCACCGATGTAGCTAGCCAGGCTACGAATGTAGGCTAGCTCATGTGACCGCATGAGCCTCATTACGCCGCGAGTAGCTGGAAGTTCCGTGCCCGGGATAAAGCGCAGAAGCCACAACGCGAGCAACTGACCAATGATAATACCTCCGACCGCTCCAGTGGCACCAAAGCCCATGACGCATAGAGTGCCAGCGACCAACAGTTTGGCTCCGGCCACGGCAACGTTATAGAGTCCTATTCGAGCCAGTTCGTTATGGCCCTGAAGAAATCCGGTCCAGAGGACGGCCGGAACGCTTAAGAGGATGACGCCACCTAGTCCGAGTACTGTCCAGATGCTGTTAATCTTGAGTGTGTGCAAGAGAACGGGCGAGAGCAAGAGAGCGAGTGCGGTCGCCACCAAGAGAATCTGTATGAGAAATTTTTGAATGGCCTCTGAGATACGTATAGCCTCATCTTTCTCGTGCGTATTTACGATGTAGATCGAGATCACATTAAAGGCGATGAGGATGCCGCCGATCTGCCCAGCAATCGCGATCACCACGCTCACATCGCCAAACTCGACCGGGGTAATGACTTTGGCGATCACAGGATAAAGTAGGTAACTCAGCACCGCTCCCAGTAAGGAGAGCACCGCAAAAACGCCGTTATTAACCGCCGGGCGGCCGAGGAGAGCCGAAATTGATGTCTCTTTGCTATGCATAAGTGTGATAGGGTATTCTTCATTATAGAGTGGGTGCAACAGATTTGAGAAATACTTGTATAAATCTTGGACTGAGAGTCGCTACAAACAGGCTCTTTTTTGGTGTATCCCGTGGCTAACGCTACGAAGCTGTCGATCTCCGTTGTAATACCGTGCTTTAACGCTAGACTTTGGCTCGGCGAGACGATTCATCTGGCGGCTGAGTCATTGTATCGAGCCGGTATCACAGATGCCGAGTTCGTCGTGGTGGACGATGGTTCCACCGACGACAGCGCTAGCGCTGTCGAGAGCCTGGAAGAGCACTATCCGGTACGCGTCATTCGACAAGCCAACAAAGGGCGGTTCCTTGCACGCAAAGCCGGTGTCCAAGCAGCCAGATACGCCACCATCTTCTTCATCGACACCCGTATTCATATGCATCCAGATGCCATGACGTTCTTGGTCGAACAGGCAACTACCTTCCCGGAGCGCCGCGTATGGAATGGGCACGTCTACACGGCTAAGGAGGGCAACATGATTGCCCGCTTTGGGTACGCGATCGTGTTCGTAGGGTGGCGTCGATATATGGCAGATCCGCGAACCTGCTCGTTTGGGCTCGAGGATTTTGATTATTACCCCAAGGGCACCGGCTGTTTTCTGGTACCAAAAGGCATATTAGAGACTGCCATTAAGGAGTTTGAGGTTACCACCACCGATCTCGAGCACTCCAGTGACGATACCTTACTGATTCGCATCATTGCCCGCGACGAGCGCATTAACCTTTCCCCCGGCTTTAGCTGCACCTACTTCGCCCGCTCAACACCCAAGGCCTTCATCAAGCATACCTACAACCGCGGTCAGTATTTCGTGGATGGGTTTCTGCGGCCTGGAACCCGTTTTAGGTATCCACTCATCGGCTTTCTCATCTTGTCGGTCGCTCTGCTGGCGCTCGTGGTCCTTCGGCCGAGGACGCTCCTCGTTTTGGTGCCGGTTGGGACTGCGGTATGGCTCGCCGAGTTCGTAATCGCTCTGGCACTCCGTGTCCCGCCCAAAGACGCGCTAAGCCTATTTGCCCTTTCGCCGGTCTTTGCGGTGGTATATGGTCTAGGAATATGGCGCGCAGTTATTAGAAAATATATAGGAGCCTAAATTATGAATCGGCAGAAAGCCTCCATGGCAGTAATTAAGCTTGCAAGGCGCTTGGCCGCCAATACCCCAATTCAGAAACTGCCGTTAACCACGTTTCTCTATCGTAAGGTATTTCGCTTTGGCTATCGCGAAGATGAGCTGACGATCAGTTTCCGCGGCGTTACGCTCACGATCCCATCGAAGGACACCACCATTGTCCCTGGACTTGTGGGTGGGTTTTACGAGGAGATCGAGCTCGATATCTTTGAGTGTTTAGCTAAGGAGAGTACGACAATCATTGACGTTGGTGGAAGTATTGGCGACTACACCTGTGTAGGGGCGGCGAATCTGCCGGCTGATGGGAAGTTGATCGTCTTTGAGCCCGTTCCTGAGAATATAGGATATATCCAAAAGAATGTAGTTCAGAACGGTTTAACCGAGAAGGTAGTCATTGAGCCAAAAGCGGCCGGTGATAGTGTTGGCGAGCTGACCATCCACCTCGTTGAGGGCAGCGTTGGCACTCATACTGCGGGAACGACCAATAATGAGGCTACGATTAGCGGTAGCATCACAGTACCGATAGTCTCGATGGATAGCTATCTTGCCGAGCACAAATTAAAGTCAATCGATATACTAAAGATCGATGTTGAAGGCTACGATGGGTTTGTTCTGCGTGGAGCAAAAAATATTTTGGTTAACGATAAGCCCACTCTGTTCGTCGAGTTTGTCCCAGATCATCTGACGAAGTGTGGCTTCTTACCTGACGAATTCTTAGACATTATCTTCGGAGCTTACGAGCACATATTCTTCGTAGACGAGCCAAGATCTACCATTTCGCGCTGTAATAGGGATGATCTCAGAAGCTCTCACGATAGTTATAAGAATGCCAATATTATCGCTGTCTCCCGGCCAAACCACATCGAAATTGTTAGGCAGATGGTGAAGAGATAGTCACTTTCAGCTCGATTTGGACTCGATTGAGGCTAACGTATTGAGTAAACGATAAATTTGGTATCGCTCGAGACCATCTGCAAGGTGTAGCGCCTGTCGCTGCCACATCCAAAGATTTTGTGCTCTGCCCGGTCAGTGATGACATAGCCAATCCCGAGCACCTTTAGAGTTTCGAGCTGATCGCATGCGGGCAGGTTAGTTAGGTATTCTAGTCGTGGCGGCAGCGTATTTTTGTACTCGTTCGAACGACCAAAGCCGCAGTCGTTGACGAGTCGGAGCCGGTGCTGGATTTGATAGATACAGAACTCCGCCGCAGGCGAGGTCACAAGCGAACTATCATGGAAGGCCGCAGCGGGGTGAGGCACCTGGTGTGATAGTACCTTGAGCGCCGGCGAAATCGCGATTGTTGCGGTTCGATTCGGAAACGGCGTCCAGAGATCGGCCCAGATGATCAGTGATAATGCGGTTACTAGTAAGATTCGGGTTCGGCTGGGGAGTCTCTGTAAGACCAAGTGCGCACTTAGCCCCGCCAGGATTGCGACCATGCCCATCAGAGGCATTACAAACCGCTGCCCGGCTCGCAGTGCCGGCACGAAATGGGCGACCAGCCAATTTGGTGTGGCGATCGTGACGTGGTGAATGACGAGAGTTGGAGGGAGCGAGAATAAGAGGCAAGCGACTGCCGCGAAGGCAGCCATTAGTGCCAGAGGTGTATAGACTGGTAGGCGTTTATCGCTGCGTGATACGTAGCGCCGCCAGATGGCTACCAGGCTGCCAGTGAAGATGAGTACGATGACGCTCAGCCCGATATATAGATTGGCGCCGGCGGCTCGAGTCACGTGTTTTACGAGCTTCTGCGTGAGAAACGCGCCCCAGCCAGTGAACGCGCCCGGCAAGACGTACATCAGTGGGTGGGCTGACTGCTGGTAGATCTCATCGATGGAGCGCACCGGAATGCTGGCGGCAGGCGCACTGTGACCCACGACCCAGTAGACTCCGATAACGCCCCCCCAACCGATCATGAGCGTAACGACAACAATAATTGCCCATATGAAGTGCCTCTTCATAAGTAGCCACCCCATGAGCACTAAGCCACAGCTGCCGGCCACAATCAGCACGTGGAAGGCGTAGTAGGGCGTCCAGAATACGGCCGGCACGATGGAGAGCGCCAGTAAGGTGAGTCGTTGCCAGGACTGCTGCTTGATAAACCGATAGGCCGCCCAAGGCGGGAGGAGGAAAAGCCACATCTGGGTGTAGGTGCAGTCGGCGCGAGCTAGCGCATACATGTGTGGCCAGAAGCCGTAGACAAGGCCAGCTATAAAGCCAGCCTGAGGCGATTTGGTAACCTGCCGGATAAAGAGGTAGGTGATGAAAGCGGTGAGGAAATAGCCCGTATAGGTGAGTAACGAGTGAGCCGTTATCGGGTTTATGAGAAGAGAGGCTAGCCACAGCCAAAGGGTCGAGAAGAAAGACACGCGGTCAACGCCCAGATTTCCTTCCACACCATCGGGATAGGATAGGTAATCCAGATGGCTATTCGCGAATGGATTGGAGTGCTGGAGCGCAACCGAACCAAATTTGGCGACACTACTCGATATGTCGCCGCCAATGGGTGCCGTTAGCGTGGTGAGTGGATGGATAGCGAAGGGCCAGGTCACGGCCGTGGCGAGTGCTACGTAGATGGCCAAAGCGATCAGATTGGGGTGGAGTCGGAGTCGTAGCAGCATAAAGCCATAGTACGAGAAACCACCTGCCATGGGTAGATGTGGTAAATTTATAGGACTAATAAGTTGATGAATCGGCCTAACTTTGCTGACATGGTTTAAGAAACATCCTAGCCT
>JBBRTP010000011.1:0-11492 GCA_038244255.1 Candidatus Saccharimonadia bacterium | reverse complement strand
CGTGGCGGTGGAGAGCACACTCGGTAAAGGGACTACGGTGACGGTGACGCTGCCGATCGTGCCGACGAATAAAGTCAAATAGTGCCAATAGCAAGCCGTAATCTGTTACAATTAAGAGATGCATATTAACTGGCTCATCGTCCTCGGACTCTTTATCGCTTCAATAGCGCTCGACGCGGTGTATGCCGCCTACACGGTAGCCATCATTAAGTCGCAACCGGGTCGCGCTGCCACGTTCAGCCTCCTCACCTACATTTTGAGTGCGGTGGGGGTAGTGAGCTATGTCGATAACAAGATCTACTTGATACCGCTGGCGGCTGGCGCCTTCGTGGGTACCTACATAGTGATCGAATTTGAGGCTCGACGACAGGCGGCCGCTCAGAAGCCCGAGTTAGCTATACAGCCGGGGGAACGGGCGGGGGAGTAGTGGCGCTCGTCGCACTAAACTTGGCCTTAACCTGGTAGATCAGGTAGAACCCGATAGCCGAGCCGATGAGGCTAAAGATGAAATTGCCAACGCCACGTCCGTTAATGAAGATACTTACGACGTCGGAGGCTAGGCTTATAAGCGCGGCCAGAAAGATGAGGTCCCAGCCACGGCGCACACGCTGGCGCAGAGGGGAGAAGGCGAGTAAGAAGATGACGCCCTGGACGACTAGGAGCGCAACACCGAGGTAGATAAAGAGCTTATCAGCAGTTGAAATGCCGGCCGTGCCGCCGGTCGCATAGAGCGAGAGATTATTTAAGACATCAACGACGCGAGTGAGTTGCCATAGGCTGTAGGCGGCTCCAAGCTGGAGGATGCCGACGACCAGAGTAATCCATGGCCAGATTTTGGCGAGGCTCTCTCGGCCCTGCTCGGGGATCTGTGGCAGGTCTTTGAATAATGGCTCGAGGACGGTATCGGCTTGATTAACTAGTAACATGATGTAACCTTTCAATAATGATTTGAGCTAATCATAGGCTTCCGACGGGGAAGATCAAGCTCATTGACTCATGAGCGGCATTTTAGGGCGCAATTTAAGCTGGTGGCAATGTGATTCCGGTGGAGATGATCTCTTTATCCTGCATGCGACCTTCGTGGTCGACCTGGTAGATTAATATATCGCCAAACAGCATCTCGACCTCGCCGATGGCATCATCGCTAACCGACTCAATGTACTTCTGCAGCGAACGGATCGAGTTGCCATGGGCGACTATTAAGATGGTCTCGCCCACGTTCAGCCAGGGAACGATTGTCGCCAGATAATAGGGGATGCTTCGTTCGTAGACGGCCTTTAAGGTCTCGCCGTTCGGGACCGCGTGATCCCAGCCGCGCCGGAGGTCCTGGAACGCCTCCTCACCAATCTGAGCCTTCACCTCCCACTTGTTCTTGCCGGTGTAAATGCCGTAATCTCGCTCGTTTAAGGCCGCCGAATAAGTCCGTGGGACACTAACCTGCTGCATTACATCGAGGAGCTCATCGAGCGTCTCATGAGTACGCACCTGCTCGGAGCCGACGGCGCGGGTGATCTTTAGCTGCCCCAGCGCCTGGCCCAGAACGCGCGCCTGCTGGTGGCCGTTTTCGGTGAGGTGAATGTCGGTGGTACCAGTCCAGACGCCGCGCGCGTTCCACTCGGATTCGCCGTGGCGTATGATGATGAGTTTGCCGGATTTACTCATACGATGTTTACCGGTTGACCATGAATGAAGCTAATGATATTTTCGATGGTTGTCTGGTTGATACGACTGACTGCTTCAAGGGTGTTATAGGCGTTGTGGTTGGTCATGACGACGTTGGGCAGGCGTTCTAAGATACTCAGCTCCATGTGCTGCTCGAGGACCATCTGGTCGACGGTGGCGGCGCGGAGCTGGTGGAGCTCCTCTTCGACGCCGGCCAGTTTCTCACCCTCAAAGACATCAAGTGCAGCTCCGGCAATGCGGTGATCCTCCAGTGCGGCCACCAACGCCTTAGTATCAATAATCTCGCCCCGGGCGGTATTTACTACCAGAACGGACGGCTTTACCAGCTTTAAGCGATCGGCATTGAGTAGGTGATGGGTCTCGTTGGTATGAGGCACGTGGAGGCTAATGACGTCGGCCGCTGTTAGGACCTCACTGAGCGAAGCGTAGGTGAAGCCAATCTGGGCAGCTGCCGGCTCGTTCGGAAAGGGATCGTAGGCAAGTACTGTCATGCCAAAGGCCTTGGCAATCGCAGCCACGTTGCGACCAATCTTGCCGCTGCCTACCAGGCCAAACATCTTGCCAGCTAAATCAGTTCCCTCGAGTGCCAGATGGTCGGTTTCACCTCGTGCCAAAGCCGCCTCGGCCTGAGGAATCTTCCTGGTAAGAGCAAGTAGTAGGCCGAAGGTGTATTCGGCGACGGTATGATCACCGTAGGTAGGTACGCTGGCCACGGCAATGCCTCGCGCCTTGGCCGCCACCAGATCCACGTTATCCACGCCCGTTGACCGACAGGCAATGAGTTTTAGATTCGGCATCAGCTCAAGCATTTCGGCTGTCACCCGGCTCCCGACAAAGACCGAGATGATGGTGGCGTCGGTATGGCAGGAATCGAGTGTTAGATGATCAGCTATCACGGTGGCTCCATCCACGCCCGCCAGACCGGCCTGGAGTTGTGTTTGCGTATCCGGTGTTACATCATAGAGATAAAGCTTGTGCATACTTGTATTATGGCAGACCAAGTAGAAGGTGAGGAGAGTAACATGGATATAAAGTCGATAAAAGCTCGCCAGATTCTTGATTCACGGGGCAATCCGACCATCGAGTGCGATGTTGAACTGGCCGACGGATCGGTGGGACGGGCAGCGGTTCCGTCGGGTGCCTCGACCGGTAAACGTGAGGCACTAGAGCTACGTGATGGGGGCAAGCCGTACCGCGGCCTCGGTGTTAGCCGGGCCATCGCGAACGTCGAAGGCGAGATCGCTCGGGCCGTACGGGGTATGGACTCGTCCGACCAAACGGCGATCGACCACCGGCTGATTGGGCTCGATGGTACACCCAATAAGGGTCGCCTGGGCGCTAACGCTATCTTAGCCGTCTCGTTGGCTACGGCTAAGGCTGCGGCTATCGCCCGCGACTTGCCGCTGTTTCGCTACATCGGCCACCTGGCCGATCGCCGCGTCTTCCACCTGCCGCGCCCGATGATGAACGTCATTAATGGCGGCAAGCACGCCGCAGGCTCCACCGATATCCAGGAGTTCATGATTGTACCGGTTGGCCAGCCGGACTATGCCAGCCAGCTACGCGCCGGCGTGGAGGTCTTCCATTCGCTGGGTGCCTTGTTAAAGACGCGTGGCTACGCTACCACAGTCGGTGATGAGGGCGGCTATGCGCCGGCCGTGAAGCATGGCAACGTGGAGGCGCTAGATCTGCTGGTGGAGGCCATCGACCGCGCCGGCTATCGTCCGGGCCAGGATATTGCCTTGGCGCTGGATGTCGCGGCCTCTGAGCTTGTCAGCGAACATGGGTATTACCTGGCTACGGAGCAGCGCGATGTTACCAGTGACGAGCTCATTGACTGGTACGGCCAGCTAGCCGATACGTACCCCCTCATCTCCATCGAAGATGGGCTCAGTGAGGATGATTGGGGTGGCTGGCAACGCCTCACCCAGGCTCTGGGCGATAAGCTCCAGCTGGTGGGCGATGATCTATTTGTGACCAACACAACCCTGCTCCAACGGGGCATAACCGAGCAGGCGGCCAATGCCATTCTCATTAAGCCCAATCAAATCGGCACTCTCACCGAGACCATCGCGGCCGTCGAACTGGCTCGCCACCACGGCTGGAATGCGGTGATATCTCATCGTTCGGGTGAGACCGAGGACACCACAATTGCCCATCTCGCGGTGGGTCTCGATACCGGGCACATCAAGACCGGTTCGTTATCGCGCACCGAGCGGGTGGCCAAATATAACGAGTTATTACGGATCTCTGAGCAGCTCTAGCCAATGTGAGCCGTGATCTCCGGTTTGCTATAATCAGGCTATGACTAAGCGTAAGGGGTTTCTAGCAAACCGCACTCATGATTACGATCCGGTCTGGCATGTCCAGCTGGCGGTGATCGCAACGATTGTGCTCCAGGTGGTGCTGCCGGATCAGCTTGTGGTGGGTCCGCGTTTTCTCCTACCGTTTTTAGAGGCTATTCTCTTAACTGCGCTCATCGTCGCAACTCCGAGGCAACCCATCTATGAGTCGAGGCTGCGCCGTAGTGCTGCGATCGGCTTAATTGCCCTGGTCGGAATTGCCAATATTTATGCCCTGTCACATGTCGCAAATCAACTCCTGGCCGGTGGGCGGATCAGTAATGGCCGGGAGTTAATCCTGGCCTCTATCAATATCTATCTGACCAATCTGATGATCTTTGGCCTGCTCTACTGGGAGATGGATGGTGGTGGGCCGGGCAAGCGGCGAGCGGTCGAGTCGCGCGAGCAAGATTTTCTCTTCCCGCAGCAGAGTTCACCCGAGCTAGCGAGTGACTGGCACCCCACCTTTATCGACTATCTCTATGTCTCAGCCACCAACGCCACGGCCTTTAGCCCGACTGACACCATGCCGCTGTCGCGCCGCGCCAAGATGTTGATGCTGGTGCAGGACGTGGTGGCACTGGTCACCATTGCGCTGGTAGCCGCTCGGGCCGTAAATATTTTGAGCTGATGACCGGCCGTACCCACGATCTGTCCGCCGTTACGGCACTGGGCGTCGTGGTGATTATCTGGCCGCCCGGTCAGCTCACGCTAGCTACGGTGCTGGTGGCCGTACTGGCTAATCAGATCGGCGGTATCGCGCCGGATGTCGATCAGCCGACCGCGCCGTTCTGGCGCAACTTACCGATCGGTGGCGCCATTGGGCGCGTGATCGACAAAATGCTGGGCGGACACCGGTTTCTGACCCACTCGCTCCTGGGCGCCGCACTGCTTAGTGGCGGCGTCTACTTGCTACTCGGGTTTCTCCAGCCCATCATGCCGAGCGTCGATGCGACGATCGTTCTCTGGGCTTTCGTGATTGGGATCATTTCGCATCTCGTCATGGATACGTTTACCAAGGAGGGCGTGCCGTGGCTACTGCCGATCCCGATCAAGTTTGGCTTCCTGCCGTTCAAAGAGCTGCGTATCACGACGGGTCAGTCGATCGAATCTTATGTCATCTTCCCGCTCCTGGCCATCGTCGATGTGTGGCTGGTGGCAACTCATTACCAACAGCTACTCGATATTATTCATCATCAGATCCGCTAATCTACGTAAAACTGGTATAGTTAAAACTATTATGGTGGTTATGTTTACCCTCGGCTTAAGAATGCGATATGACGCGTAGAGTACTGGCGATAGTTGGGATAGTGCTCGTGCTCGCGGTGATTGCTGCGGTGGCCGTGTTTCTCAACGGGACAAACATTGCGGTCTTAAACCCCATGGGGACCATCGCCACCCAGGAGCGCCAACTAATTATCTTTGGCACGCTACTGTCGGTAATCATCGTGGTGCCGGTCTTTGCCCTCACTATTGGTATCGCCTGGCATTTTCGGGCCGGTAATACCAAAGCCAGCTATCGGCCTGAGTGGAGTAATAGCCGCGTCTACGAAGGTATCTGGTGGGCCGTCCCTGCCGTGCTCATCCTCATCCTATCAGTGGTTACTTGGACGAGCAGCCACCAGCTTGATCCGGCGCGGGCACTGACTTCATCGGTACCGCCACTTAAGGTGCAGGTGATAGCACTTGATTGGAAGTGGCTCTTTATCTATCCGGAGCTTGGGATTGCTTCGGTGAACTACTTGCAGATACCCGTGGGCACACCGGTTGAGTTTCAGCTGACGTCCGATGCCCCGATGAACTCGTTCTGGATCCCGCAATTGGGCGGGCAGATCTATGCTATGCCGGGTATGTCGACGCAACTTCACTTAATGGCTGATCAGGTGGGAGATTTTCACGGCTCGTCGGCTAATATCAGTGGCGTTGGGTATGCCGGTATGCAATTTACGACGCGGGCTAGTAGCCCGGCCGACTTTCACGACTGGGTAGACTCGGTACGACAATCGACGAGCCAGCTCACGCGGTCCCAGTACGATCAGCTGGCCGAGCCGAGCGTTAATGCCCCTTTAACGACCTATTCGATGTCCCAAGTCGGACTGTATGATGAGGTTATGACTAAATATATGGTACCGGGCATGACGGCTCACGGAATGGTTTCCCCATGATAAGCTCTATCCTCGGCAAGCTGACGCCTGATGCCTTTATCCACGACCCCATTACGATGGGTGGGGCGCTTAGTATGGTCGTGATCGGCCTTGGCCTCGTCGCTTTTATAACTTATCTCAAGCGTTGGGGGTGGCTCTGGCGTGAGTGGCTAACCTCACTAGATCCGAAGAAGATCGGTGTGATGTATGTAGTGGTAGCCGTGGTGATGCTCCTTCGCGGTATCGCCGATACCATGCTACTACGCGCCCAACAGGCCAGCTCGGTGGGCGCCTCGCACGGTATTATCTCGGCCGATTCATTCCAGCAGATCTTCTCGGCCCACGGCACGATTATGATCTTCTTTGTGGCGATGGGGCTGATGTTCGGCCTGATCAATCTGGTGGTACCGCTTCAGATTGGAGCCCGTGATGTGGCCTTTCCATTCTTAAACTCGGTGAGCTTCTGGCTCTATATCGCCGGATTCTTACTCATTAACGTTTCACTCGTGATTGGCGAATTCTCCGCCGCCGGCTGGCTGGCTTACCCGCCACTGTCCGAGCTTCAGTTTAGCCCGGGGGTAGGGGCGGATTATTGGCTCTGGAGCCTTCAGATTGCCGGGGTTGGCAGTCTGCTGTCGGGGATTAACTTCTTTACCACGATTCTGAAAATGCGTGCGCCTGGTATGACGCTGATGAAGATGCCGATGTTTGTCTGGAGCGTGCTGTGTAGTATGACACTCGTCATCTTTGCCTTTCCTATCCTAACTGTCACCTTGGCGCTCCTCTACTTGGACCGCTCGATGGGTATGCACTTCTTTACCGCCGGGGGTGGCGGTAATGCCATGATGTATGTGAATCTCATCTGGGCCTGGGGTCACCCTGAGGTCTATATCCTGATCTTACCCGCCTTTGGCGTCTTCTCGGAGATCGTTGCCACGTTTTCACGTAAGCGATTATTTGGTTATACCTCGATGGTAGTAGCGCTCATCGCCATCACCTTCCTATCGTTTATCGTCTGGCTTCACCACTTCTTCACCATGGGGGCCGGAGCCGACGTCAACGCCTTCTTTGGCATCATGACCATGGTCATCTCCATCCCCACCGGGGTTAAGGTCTTTAACTGGCTCTTTACTATGTACGGCGGCCGTATCCACTTTACGACGCCGATGTACTGGTTCTTTGGTTTCATCGCGACCTTCACCTTAGGCGGCGTAGCCGGAGTATTGATGGGGGTCCCAGCCATCGATTTCCAGGTACATAACACGCTCTTTTTGGTCGCCCACTTTCATACCATGATCATCGGCGGGGTGGTCTTCGGCTTCTTTGCTGGCATTACCTACTGGTTCCCCAAGATCTTCGGCTACACGCTCAATGAGCGCCTCGGTCGCTACGCCTTCTGGTGTTGGCTGGTGGGCTTCTTACTCGCTTTTGTGCCACTCTATATCCTTGGCCTGATGGGTGCGGTCCGTCGACTTGATCATTACGATGCGTCGATGGGCTGGCAGGGACTCTTTATCGTCGCAGCCATCGGGGTGGCAACCATAGGGCTTGGCATCGCCTTCCAGGTGCTGCAGTTTGTGGTGAGCTTCTTCCAGCGTCGCCATCACCGCGATCTCACGGGTGATCCGTGGAACGGGCGAACGCTCGAGTGGGCCACATCCTCGCCGGCGCCGGTATATAACTTTGCGATCATCCCCCAGGTGAGTACGCGTGATGCGTTCTGGGAGGCTAAACAGCAAGCCAAATCGTCTGAGCCGCCGTCCTACGAAGACATCATCATGCCGAAAGACTCGCCGCTGGGCATCTTTATCGCGGGCTTTGCCTTTGTCTTCGGCTTTGCCGCGGTCTGGCACATTGGGTGGTTAGCGGTACTCGGTCTAGTCGGCCTGATGGTAAGTATTGTATTTCGGATGAGCCAGGATAACACCGACACCGTGATACCGGCCGCTGAGGTAAGACGTATTGAGGCTGAGTCGCGCGCCCGGAGGCTAGCCGCATGAGTGCGCCTGTAGTCTCAACTAACGCCCAACAAGAGCGCACCGACAAGACGGTCTTTGGCTTCTGGGTTTATCTCATGACCGACTTGGTACTATTTGCCAGTCTCTTTGCTACCTACGCTGTCTTACACCACAATACCTTTGGTGGACCCACCGGAGCCGAGCTCTTTAGCCTGCCGTATGTCCTTACCGAGACACTCATCTTACTCACCAGTAGCTTCACCGCGGGGCTTGCGATACTAGCGATGCATCGAGCCGATAAGCGGCAGGTGATCATCTGGCTCCTTGTTACCTTTGGCCTTGGACTGGCGTTTTTGGGCATGGAACTATCGGAGTTTTCGCGCCTAGTAGCCGACGGCAATAGCTGGCAGCGTAGCGGATTTCTTTCGGCCTTCTTTACCCTGGTCGCTACACACGGCCTTCACATTACCGTAGGTCTCACCTGGATGGGTGTCATGATATATCGCGTTATGACCGGCGGCCTCGTGCCAACAACAATGCGCCGCCTCACGTTACTTAGTCTCTTCTGGCACTTTCTCGATCTCATCTGGATCTTTATCTTTACCATCGTCTACCTATTTGGAGCCCTACAGCTATGAGTATGCCCTCATCCACCAAACCAACACCGCCGGTGGTCACTCCAACGCTCCGCTCGTATGTGGCCGGCTTTGTTCTATCGATTTTACTTACCCTTGAGGCCTATGTTCTAGTAGTGCGACACGCTGTGGCGAGCCCCATTTTGGTAGCGGCGGTGGCCGGACTCGCATTGGTGCAATTTATCGTCCAACTGCTCTTCTTCCTGCATTTGGGTCGCGAGACGAAACCGCGCTGGAAGTTCTATGTCTTTCTCTACACCGTGCTACTCGTCGCGGTACTGGTGATCGGCTCAATCTGGATTATGTCAAACCTCGGTTATCACACCCCGAGTCCCAGCGAGGTCGACCATTACTTAAAGATTCAGAGTGGACTCTAAGCGCGGTTTGGTCGGAGCCTACTATTATCTGACCAAGCCCGGCATCATCTACGGCAATATCATAACGGCCGCAGCCGGATTCTTTCTGGCGTCTCGTGGCGATGTGCAGCTTGGCTTACTGGTAGCCATCCTTGTCGGTACCTCACTCATGATTGCCTCGGCCTGTGTCTTTAATAATTATCTCGATCGCGGGATTGACGCGAAAATGGCGCGGACCAAGCACCGGGCGCTGGTGACGGGATCGATCTCCGGGCGAAACGCCATTATCTTTGCCACGGTACTCGCTTCACTCGGTATCATCGTGCTCGGACGTTTTACCAACCTACTTACCCTCGGCGTCGGTGTCTTAGCTTATATTGACTACGTAGTGATTTATGGCTTCACCAAGCGTCGTTTCGTATATGGCACGCATATTGGCAGCATCTCGGGAGCGGCTTCTATCGTGGCCGGCTACACGGCGGTGACGAACCGGCTCGATCTGGGAGCGCTGCTGCTGTTTCTTGTTCTAGCCATCTGGCAGATGCCTCACTTCTTTGCGATCGCCGTCTATCGCCGGCGTGACTATGCCGCCGCGGGACTGCCGGTTTTGCCAGTAGTGCGTGGCGTGGCGGCGGCCAAGCGGCAGATCATCGCCTACATCACAGCCTTTGTGGTAGCGACCGCGCTCCTTACATCATTCCACTACGCCGGATACGTTTATCTGGTGGTAATGTTGGGCGTGGGAGTCGCCTGGCTCGTGCTAGCGGTCCGGGGCATGAGTGCGACTGACGATACGCAGTGGGCCAGACGCGTCTTTCGATTCTCCTTAATCGTCCTGACGACGTTTAGCATAATGATCTCAATTACCACCTATCTGCCATAAAGTGGGCTATACTACATCTATGATTCTACTTATGCATATTCTCATCGCTCTCTCTAGTATTGTGGCTTCCGGCGTCGCGGCGTTGGCTCCGACTCGAATTAAGCTTAGTCTAACCTATGGGCTCATCGGTGCGACGCTTGCGAGTGGTACTTACCTGGTGGTTAGCCACCCCGTACATCTCACCCGGACCTGTCTGACGGGTCTTGTTTATCTGGGCGTCGTAATGGTGGGTACGCTTGCTGCCGAACGCAGTCTTGCTCGACAAGCGGCTCGCGCCAATCGCCCCAACGTGTAGTTGATCTAAGGACGAGTAGACGCTTGAGGCTATTCCCCTTATGATTAGGTCGATGAAAACGCCGAACAAGCAGATCCAAATTATTATCGTCGGTGGTGGCTTTGGCGGTGTGCGCGCGGCACGTCTATTGTCACGTCACCGAGATCTATCGGTGACGCTCATTTCGGATAAGCCGGTCTTTGCCTATTACCCGCAGTTTTACCATGCCGCCACCGGTGGGGCGCGAGATGAGTCGTCGATACCGCTTGCCGAACTCATTCACGGCACTTCGATCCGTTTAGAGCTCGATACGATCGCCACGATTCATCCCGATCAATCGACCATTACCGGGACATCGGGCCGAGAATATCGTTACGACGAGCTCATTCTGGCGCTGGGTAATACGACAAACTTCTTCGGCATTGCGGGTCTGGCGGATTATGCCTATAACATTAAGTCGATTGAGGGCGCCGAGGCCTTTAAAGCGCACTTACATCACCAGCTGATCGTCGCTAAGAAACCCGAGCTCGATTACATCATAGTGGGCGCGGGGCCGACCGGCGTGGAGCTAGCCGCGGCGCTCGGCGAGTATTTGAGTCGTATCGTGAAACTCCACGGCATCAGCGCTCCTAAGTTTCACATCGACCTGGTGGAGGCCGCGGCGCGTATCCTGCCACGCTCATCGGAGCGGGAGTCACGGGCGGTGGAGCGACGCTTAAAGCGGCTAGGCGTTCGTATATTTACCGATGCCGTGGTCCAGGGCGAGACACCCGATACGCTGCAGCTCCGTGGCAAGGCGATCGCCTCTAAGACCGTGGTCTGGACGGCCGGGGTGGCCAATAGTCCGTTCTTCCACGAGAATGCGGCAAGCTTTACCTTAGACCTTAAAGATCGCGTGGTGGTCAATGAGTATATGGAGGCGCGTCCCCACGTATACGTCATCGGTGATAACGCCGCGACCACCTATGCCGGCCAGGCCGAGACGGCCATCGCCGATGCCAACTTCGTGGCAACAGACGTCGTCAGACGGCTCGATGATGAGCTGCGACGTCCCTATCGCCAACATCGCCCGTCGAGTGTCATACCGGTTGGCCAGGGCTGGGCCTCGGCTCGTTACAAAAGACTGCAATTTTATGGCTACGGCGGCTGGATTCTGCGACGCCTAGCCGATCTTATCGGCTATCTCGATATTGAACCGGCGCCGCGCGCCTTGGCCG
>JBBRTP010000010.1:0-12135 GCA_038244255.1 Candidatus Saccharimonadia bacterium | reverse complement strand
CCTCGCCGTCTCCGACCAACTAGAGACCGCTTAAAAAATAGCCGCCAAACGCGGCTATTTTTTAATGGTGAAGTCGGCGCCCACGGCGGCCAGCTTATCCCAGAAGTGCTCGTAGCCACGTTCTAGATGATGGATGCCGGTGAGCTCGCTTTCGCCCTGAGCCACGAGCCCGGCGATGACGGCCGCCATACCAGCGCGAATGTCGGGCGCCTCCAGCTTGGCTGCCAGGAGTGGCGTACCGCCCTTAATTACCGCTGAGTGACGTTCGGATTGGTTGCGGAAACGGCAAGGTAACTCGCCCAGGCATTTGGCATATATTTCGATGTCGGCGCCCATGCGCTTTAGGTTGTCGGTGTAGCCAAAGCGATCCTCGTAGACCGTCTCATGGATCACCGAGAGACCGGGAGCCTGGGTTAGTACCACGACGGTGGGTTGCTGCCAGTCGGTGGCAAAGCCAGGATAGGTGTCGGTCTCTAGCTCAATGGCGCGTAAGGGGCCGTTGCCGCGGCGAAAGCTGATGCCGGCGTCACTGATGGAAAAGTCGGCACCAATGCGCCGGATGGTATTTAAGAACGAGATCATCTCGTCCTGGCGCGCGCCCTCTACCAGTATCTCGCCGTCGGTCGCCACGGCCAGTAGCGCATATGAGGCCGCCTCGAGGCGGTCGGGGAGAATGTGGTATTCGGCCCCGTGGAGGCGCTCGACGCCTTCGATCACGATGGTGCGGTCGGCGCCAAACTCGATGATGGCTCCCATACGTTGGAGGAGCTTGACGATGTCAGTGATCTCCGGCTCGAGTGCCGCGTTCGACAGATAGGTCCGGCCCTTGGCGAGCACCGCCGCAAAGATGATGTTCTCGGTGGTGCCGACGCTCGGGTAGGGCAAGGCGATGGTGGCGCCGTGCAGGCCGTGCGGCGCCGTGGCGCGATAGCCGTGCTCGGTGGTCTCAATGACTGCTCCCATGGCGGCCAGGGCGTCGAGGTGGAAGTTCACTGGCCGCGGGCCTATGGCGTCGCCACCCACCACTGGTACTGTGGCCTCACCGGCGCGGTGCAGCAGCGGTGAGACGGCCAGGATTGAGATACGGTTCTTGAGCTCCTGTGGCGTGACGGTCGTGTTGGTAATCTTGGGAGTCTCTAGGGTCACCAGATGGCCATTACGCGTCACCGTTGCGCCCACGCCGCGGCAGATGTCTGCTGTAATCTCGACGTCAGCGATGGCGGGGCAGTTATAGAGCCGCACCGGCTCATCAGTTAATAGACTTGCGATCATCATTTTGGTCGCGGCGTTCTTAGCCCCACCCACGGTAACGGTACCCGAGAGCGGCTTGCCGCCTCTAAGAAACATAGTTGGCTCATGACTCATAGTGGTGTAACTATACTCGATTGGCGAATTAGTGGGTACTCCTCTGTTAGAATGGGTACACCTATGAAAGCTACCTTTCGACGCCTCATTCGCCCGATTATCGAATTCCAGGCCAAGCGCCTTATCGCATCTAAGCATTTAACGGTGGTAGCCGTCGCCGGCAGCGTGGGTAAGACGAGTACCAAGCAGGCCATCGCGACAGTACTAAGGCAGAAGTATCGGGTGCTCGTCCACCGCGGGAATTATAACGACACCATGAGCGTGCCATTGGCAGTATTCAATCTCCAGGTCCCAAACCCCATCTGGAACCCATTTGGCTGGATTGCAGTGATGCTTCTCATGGAATACACAATCTGGCGCCGTTACGCGTATGAGGTAGTCGTTCTGGAACTCGGCACCGATCATCCCGGCGAGTTACCCCACTTTATGACCTATCTAAAGCCAGATATTAGCGTGGTCACGGCCGTCGCACCAGAGCATATGGAGAATTTTGCTGATCTGGCGGCCGTCGCCGCCGAGGAGCTGGCCGTGGCCAAGGGTTCGAAGAAGCTGGTGATAAATACCGATTCGATAGCGGCTAAGTATCAGAAGCAGTATCTGGCCGGTCATGAGGCGACCATCACCTATGGTGAGGCCGGAGTCGTTCACTGGAAGCCGGGGGATCACCTCGCTTTAGGCAAAGATACTATTAAAGTACTGCCACAGGTTCTGGGCGATCATTCGCGGCAAGCGCTGCTCTCCGCCGCCACGGTCGCACGTGAGCTCGGCCTCTCGCCCGGTGAGATCATGGCCGGCGTCGACGCGGTTCGTCCCGTAGCCGGTCGCATGAATCCCTTGCCTGGTATTAACGGCTCGTTCATCATCGATGATACCTATAATTCAAGCCCGGAGGCGGCGGTAGCGGCCCTCGAGGTGCTCTCACAATCCAAGACCGGCCGCCACATTGCCATATTGGGCTCGATGAACGAGCTCGGCGCCGACTCGCCGCAGTATCACCAAGCCGTCGGCACGGCCGCGGCCGGGGTTGATCTGCTGGTCACTATTGGCGACCTGGCGAACAGCAATCTCGGCCCGGCGGCGCTCGTTGCTGGCCTAGATCCGACCAAGTGGGTTCCGGCCGACTCACCTTACGCCGCCGGAAAACATGTCGCATTAATCGTCAAAACCGGCGACGTTGTTTTGGCCAAAGGCTCGCAGAACGGGGTCTTCGCCGAGGAGGCCGTGAAATTGCTGCTGGCCGATCCGGCCGACGCCGCCAAGCTGGTCCGCCAATCGACGGCCTGGGCGAGGACCAAAGCCGCCCAATTCCCTAACGCGTAAACGGTCTTTGCAGCGCTCGTCTTGCCGCGGCAATCTTAGACGCCGCACCAGATTACTTCGCTTCGCTCGCAATGACGGTTATAATCAGGGTCTATGAAGCGCTACGATCCCAAAACAATCGAACCCAAATGGCAGGCGGTCTGGGACGAGACCAAGCTCTACGCGGCCGCCGATGATAATGACCCGCGCGAGAAGTATTACTATCTCGTCGAGTTCCCCTATCCCAGCGGCGAGGGGCTGCACGTTGGACATGTCTTAAGCTATACGGCGCTCGACATCATGGCTCGCCACAAGCGTATGCAGGGCTACAATGTGCTCTACCCGATGGGTTTCGACGAGTTTGGCCTGCCCACCGAAAACTATGCCATCAAGCACAAAATTGCGCCCCAGGCGGCCACCGAGACCAACGTCCAGAACTATATTCGGCAGCTTAAGTCACTTGGGCTGAGTTTTGACTGGGACCGTATGGTGCGCACCAGCGATCCCGATTACTACAAATGGACGCAGTGGATCTTCTTGCAGCTCTACAAGGCAGGGCTGGCTTATCAGGACGAGATCGCCATCAACTGGTGCCCGTTAGAGAAGACGGGCCTGGCTAATGAGGAGGTCGTCGATGGCAAGCACGAGCGTTGTGGAACGCCCGTTGAGAAGAAGCTCCTCAAGCAGTGGCTGCTCAAGATCACGGCCTACGCCGATCGTCTTATTGAGGATCTGGGGACTGTCGATTACCTCGACCGCATTAGCGCGCAGCAGATCAACTGGATAGGGAAGTCAGAGGGCGCTGAGATCGAGTTCAGGCTCGACGGCATGTCCGGCGACATGTCCGGCGACAGATCGGTCACCGTCTACACCACGCGCCCCGATACCGTCTTTGGTGCCACCTTCATCGTCGTCTCGCCGGAACTGGCCAAGAGCTGGATCGAGGCAGGGTGGAAGGCGAGCGCCGAAGTCGCTGCCTATATTACGAAGGCCATCAACACCTCCGAGCTCGAGCGGCAGGAGGAGAAGACCAAGACGGGTGTTGATACCGGTATTCAAGCGATTCATCCATTATCAGGCAAGCCGGTCCCCGTGTGGGTCGCCGACTATGTGCTGGGCAGCTACGGCACCGGTGCGATTATGGCGGTGCCGGCGCACGACGCGCGCGACAACGAGTTTGCGCGTAAGTTCGAGTTGCCGGTTGTACCGGTCATCGAACCGGTCACCGGTACGCCGCAAGAAGATCCGGAGTTTCGCCGCAGTATAGTAGCTGTGGTGCGGAATCCCAAGACTGGAGAGTTCCTTACCGTTAAGTGGGTCCCGTCTGGGGGCGGTCACTATGGCTTCATCGGGGGTGGACGTGATGGCGATGAGGATATTATCGAGTGCGCCAAGCGAGAGATTCTCGAAGAGACCGGCTACAAGAATATCGAATATAAGAGCCAGACATTACGCATTCATCATCATTACTACGCGCACTCCAAGAAAGTCGCTCGGCAGATAGAGGTCTTTGGAGTTTATTTTGACTTGATCGACGACGAACGGGTTGAGCCAAAGCTGGAGCCAGATGAAGTCGGTCAGTTTGAGGTGCAGTGGCTCTCGCAGGACGAGGTTGAGCATCATATTACCGAACCACTCCATCGTTACGTTTACGACCTCTATGTCCATGGTCGAATCTACACTGGCGATGGCCCACTCTTGCAGTCCGGCGAATTCGACGGTCTTAATGGCGACCGGGCTCGCCACGCTATCATCTCAGCGCTCGTTAAGAAGGGCGTCGGCCGAGGCGCCACCAAGTACAAGCTGCGCGACTGGGTCTTTAGTCGTCAGCACTACTGGGGCGAGCCGATCCCCATTGTCCACTGCTCCAAGTGTGGCGCGGTGCCGGTGCCGGAAGACCAGCTACCGGTCGAGTTACCCAAAGTAGAGCATTATGAGCCGACCGATACGGGGGAGAGCCCATTGGCGGCCATCACCGACTGGGTTAATACAGCCTGCCCGCAGTGTGATGGCAAAGCGTTACGTGAGACCGATACTATGCCCAACTGGGCCGGTTCCAGCTGGTACTACCTGCGCTACATGGATGCGCATAACCCCCAAGCCTTTGCCTCGGCAAAAAGCCTCGAGTACTGGGCACAGGTCGATCTGTACAACGGTGGCATGGAGCACACCACGCTGCACCTTCTGTACTCGCGTTTCTGGCACAAGTTCCTCTTTGACCAGGGTCTCGTGCCCACCTCAGAGCCGTATGCCGCACGTCGCTCGCATGGCATGATCCTCGGTCCCGATGGCGCCAAGATGAGTAAATCCAAGGGCAATGTGATTAATCCGGATCACGTCGTCGAGAAGTACGGCGCCGATACCATCCGGCTATACGAGATGTTCATGGGGCCGTTTGACGAGCAGAAGGCCTGGAGTGAAGAGCACCTAAGCGGGGTGAGCCGCTTCATCTATAGGGTCTGGACGTTAGCACAAGATCTGATCGAGGCACCGAGCCAGCCGATCATAGCCGAGGTCGACGGTGACCAGGGCGCGTTTGAGCTGGAGGTCGACCGTCTGGGTCACAAAACGCTCAAGAAAGTGCATGAAGATATTGGTGCGATGCACTTTAATACGGCCGTCAGTGCCCTCATGGAGTATGTTAATTTCCTGAACACGCCGACGACCCGGGCGAGGCTCCTACAAGCCGAATCCACTCAAGTGCGGGAACGAACCGTAAGGTTACTCGTACTCATGGTAGCGCCGTTTACCCCTCACCTGGCCGAAGAGCTCTGGCGCGACCTCGGCGAAGAGGCGAGCGTGCATGCGGCCGCCTGGCCAGCCTACGATCCCGAGCTCATCAAAGACGATCTCGTCGAGATCGCAATCCAGGTAAACGGCAAGCTCCGCGGCGCCATTGTGGTAGCGGCCGACGCCACCGAAGACGAAGTCAAAGACGCCGCCGCCGCCGAACCGAAGGTCGCCAAGTGGCTCGCCGAGGGCAAAATCGTCAAAACCATCGTGGTGCCGCGCCGACTGGTTAATTTCGTGGTTAATTAATGTCTAAATTCGCCTCAAACGACGAGAAATTTAATCAACTTCGCCGACTCAAGCTGCCGATTGGTCACTATGCTATATCCTACAGTGGGCCATTAGGTATCCGAGAGATTCGTCAGATTAGCGACATTGATCTGATTGTGGATGATGAGCTGTGGTGTCAGCTGTTGACTAGCCATAAGATTGAGTTTGAGAACGGCATGTCCAAGATTTATCTGAGTGAAGACATCGAAGCCTTTAGCGATGACTCATTTCTATCTATAAACTCGGATTGTCCGACTGCGCGTACTCAGATCAATGGCGCAGATATGATCGACGGCCTCCCGTTTGTAAGTCTTGAGCATACTCGTATATTCAAAAACATCCTGGGCCGCGATAAGGATAAACGTGATATTGAGTCGATCGACAGATTATTGGCAAAATAATTGTCCGGTCGTATTTTGTTCGGTATTATATCACCAAGAGGTGAGATAAACTGATGATGAGGAACGCACATGACAGATACCGAAAAGCAAGAAGTCCGGACAATTGTAAAAGAAGAGCTTAGTAGCTCACCAGAAATAGGTGAGCTCAAGTCTGACGTGTCCGAGCTCAAGACCGATGTATCCGAACTCAAGTCTGACGTGTCCGAGCTCAAGACCGATGTATCCGAACTCAAGTCTGACGTGTCCGAGCTCAAGCGTGATGTGCGAAGTTTAGGCGTGCAATTTGAAGAGTTTGGCACTAAGATGGATGCTATTGCCGAGCTCGTTCATACTACCGTTGCAACTCGTAACGATGTCCGCGATCTAAAAGACCGCGTCGAGCGTCTCGAAGGTGATGTCGGCGTGCTCAAGGCTGTTGTTAGGCATTAACTTGCCCTTAGGCTCAAATTAAGCTATAATCACGGGTAAGAGTGCTATGCACATCAACGTTCGCGACATTCTAAAGGAAGACATTGGCTATAATCGTAGCTTTACTATTTCAGGTGAGACGCCCGAGATGGAGTCGGTTACGCTAACCAAACCTATCGAAGCCGAGATTAAAATTATGCGCGCTGAGACCGGAATCCTGGTATCAGGCATCGCGCATACCGAGATCCAGCTAGAATGCCACCGTTGTTTGCGCACTTTTACCCGTCCCACTCGCATTGTGTTTGGCCAAATCTTTAGCCGACAGCCTGACGTCGAAGAGATGCCCGTCACGGATCACCAGATCGATCTGGTTCCGATGTTCGAGCAGGAGATCATCGTCAATCTGCCCATCAAGATCCTCTGCCGCCCGGACTGTCCGGGTATCGAAGGGGCGCCGGCTAGCACAACCGATCCGGAGGCGGGCAATCGCCTGGGAGACCGGGCACGAATTAAGAAAGGATCCTAGCGTGGCAGTACCTAAAAAACGAACCACTAGTAGTTCCCAAGGCCAGCGTCGGTCGCACCATGCCCTAAAGCCCGTCCAGCTCGTGAGCACCAAAGACGGCGCACTGGTACCTCGCCGGCTTAAGAAGGCCGTCGAGATGGGCCTCGTTAAGCCTAAAACTAAGGCCTAAGCTCAAATGGCCTCGAACCGCCACCTCGGACGCATCGTTGCAATGCAGACTCTGTATGAGTTTGATTTTCGTAGCGGCGAGTCGCACCAGCAGGAGATGGTTCCGATTCTCGAGCGTAATCTCAATGAGTTTCGTTCCAACATCGACGACACTAACTTCGTCGAGGATGTGGCCACTGGTGTGCTTAAGCACCAAGCGGCCATCGATCAGGTTATCGCCCCAGCCGCGCCCGAATGGCCGGTGGAGCAGATCGCCAAGATCGACAAAATCATCCTCCGCATTGGCGTGTACGAGCTCATGATTAAGCGTGACGTACCACCCAAGGTGGCAATTAATGAAGCCGTAGAACTGGCCAAGACCTTTGGCGGCGAAAATTCGAGCAAGTTTATCAATGGTGTGCTCGGAACTATTTATCGAAACAGTGACTTCTATGAACCAGAAGAAGAACCGTCGGCACAAAAACCGGCCAAATAAAACCAATCCGGGTCGTTCCAAGGCCGTTCGAGACTACACTGCCGGTGGCGTGGTCTATCGCCACGTGGGCGAGCGCATCGAGCTCTTAATGATTCAGGATCGTATGGGGCGTTGGACTATACCCAAGGGTCACGTGGAGGAGGGCGAGACACTCGAGCAGACCGCTCTGCGTGAAGTCGCCGAGGAGACGGGCCTCACCGAGTTTAAGCTGGGTGATAAGCTTGATAAACTACACTTCTTCCATCGCAAGGAGGGTAAGCTCTACTTCACTACCACCTACGTCTTCCTGATGGAGGCTGTTGGGAACACCGACGCACTGGTGCCAGAAGACTCCGAAGGCATCGTGGATGCTAAGTGGTTCGATGAGGACCAGGCCCTCACGCTCATCGCCTATCGCGACATTGAGCACCTCTTCCGCGCCGGACTTGCGCGTCTCCGTCCCACAGCAATAACTGACATGGTAAACTAGAACACACGTTCATGAACTCTTTAACTGATTTTCAAACTCTCATCGGCGTCCAATTTAAGGATATCGCTTTCTTAGAGCGCGCCTTTATCCACCGCTCGTATCTTAACGAACACCCCAAGCTGGGGCTCGAGCACAACGAGCGCCTCGAATTTCTGGGTGATGCCGTATTGGAGCTAGTCGTCACCGACTTTCTCTATCGCACCTATCCGAACCCCGAAGGCGACCTCACCAACTGGCGCTCGGCGCTGGTGAAGACCGAGTCGCTTGCGTCGGTGGCCGAGAAGCTCGACATCTCGTCGTACTTCAAATTAAGCCGGGGCGAGGCCAAGGGAAATGCCCGCTCGCACGCCCTAATTTCGGCTAATGCCGTGGAGGCCATCATCGGCGCCGTGTATCTGGACCAGGGCTATGATGCTGCCAGCGACTTCATTAGCACTCAGATCATCTCGCGCCTGCCGGAGATCCTCGAGACCGGCACCTGGATGGACCCCAAGAGCAAGTTCCAGGAGCTGGCCCAAGAGCAGTTTGGCCTGACGCCCAATTATCGCGTGATGGAAGAGACCGGACCCGATCACGACAAGATCTTTACCGTGGGTGTCTACGTGGGTGATAAGCTCTTTGGTAAGGGCCAGGGCTCCAGTAAACAGGCCGCGCAGCAGGTGGCCGCCGCCGTCGGGCTGGCCGAAGCTACCAAACCCGCTACAAAATAGTCGTATCTCATAATAAAAGCGCATTCCTGATGCGCTTTTATTGTACCTATGCTATAACGAGTACAGTATTGCCCCTTGAAACTTCGATTCTTAGGAAGAGGTGATCGGTATGACCATTCCGGTGTTCTTCGCCGGTCCCACCTTCGTCAACTCTCTGACGCTGCGCTTCTACATGGACGGGGCACTGCACCGGCACCCTGATGCTGAGCTCATCGCGCTGCCGTGGTTCGGTGGCGGCCGTGTTGAGTCCTCGGTGGATCACTTCGAACGAAAGATTGGCGCCAAGCTCCTGCCGGGAGCACCCCGCGTGGTGGTGGGTCACTCTCAGGGCGGGATCGTGGTGGCTAATTATGCTCTCCGTCACCCGCGGGACGTCAAACACATCGTGACGGTCGGTACGCCGTTCCACGGCGCCTGGCTCTCACAGATGCTCTCGTTTACTCCGGCGGCCAAGGATCTCACCGAGGGCTCGCCGCACCTGACGAGCCTGCTCAAGCGCATCACTAAACTCAACGGGCGAGTTACGAACATCTTCTGCCCGAACGAGCGCGTCATGGACGGTGCCTCGTGCTACCTGCCCGGGGCCAGGAACATCCTGGTAGGGACGCCGCACCGAGTCGAAGCCTTCATTGGCCTCCACCCGAAGCTCGTCCTCTCCGAGGTCGTCTACACCGATCATCGCGTTGACCACCTCAACGAGATGATGGTGCCGGAACTCCGGCGCATAATCTGGCGAATCGTCGATGAGGCCAGTGAAGCCAACGGCTTCGAGCCCAACGGTGTGCCTGACACCGACCTTAGCGATGCCAATCCACTGCTTCGCCGAATCCTCGGCTAACGGCCTCCCTCCGGGGAGGCCTCTTCATGCCCAGACGTCCTTACCCCAAGGTAAAAAACGTTGACAAACCTAGCATAGTTGTTATGCTTTATGTAATTATTAGAGAGAATCAAAAACATGGCCGCCTCAAAAACAAGTAAGAAGAAATCATCCAATAAATCCATCGGAGGTAGCCTCCTAGCACGTCGTCAGCGGGTAAACCCAATCATCCTCGCCACCATCATCGTTCTCCTCGGCGGGGTGGGAATTTATCTGAAGTTCTTTAGTCATGCGGGTGCTGCAGCGTTTGCCAACGGCAATATTTACTCGACGACTTCCGTTGCTGCCCTAAATGCGACGCAAGTAACTACTTTTCATCAAACGACCGAGACATGCCCAGCCGGATATACACAATCCAATTATCCTCAGTTTGCTTGGGATGGTATTACCAAGTTTTACGAATGCGCAAACTTCACTGCCACCACTCCGGCCGAGCTTGCTACGGCCCTAAAAATCTATCGCTCGAACTTAGATAACTCCAACCCTGTTAATGTAGCAACCACCCCTAACTTTTATACGGGAGTCTATACGGGGCACGAGATTGTTACGGATTGGGCGCCAAGCAAGGTAAGCACAAATCAAAAGATCGCTTTTGCTGTTTTTACCGCGGCTGGGAAGAGCCAGATTAAGGTCTTGGATGTGGCAACCGGAACGGTAAGTTACGTCAAGAACACCGCTAGCAAACCGGACCCAACTATAGTTACACCGTATCAAATTCGCACGTTAAACTGGCAACCGGATGATAGCGGAGTACTATATACGGTGCCCGATCATTATGTATCTGGTAATCGCTGGTGGCCAAGCATCTGCACCATCGCGCTATCGGGGCAGGTCCCAAAGTGCTCCTCACCTGACGCCACGAAGCTTACGGGCAATTTGGCTGACTTGAACAACTTTAGCTACGATCTTACGCAGTATACCGTCCAACAGTTCTCAACGGCCGATGGGACTATACAGGGCTCTGACCTCGTAAATATCCCGACCGGTACCTATACGCCACTTCCAGCCGCGAAGAATACTCCAGCCCAATACTTCCCCGGCTTTTCGCCTGACGGGCGGTATCTGTTATTGAGTCAGGGCAGCGGCTCGTCCACGCTAGCGAACGGCGACTGCCTGCTTTACGATACGACCACTAAGACGAGCTCGACCGCCAAGGTCCAATGTGGCTACTGGCAACCAATTCCTCTTCCCGTCAAACACGTAGCCACAGACTGGGATGGCAATCGAACGAGTGACCTAGCCACTTTTAACGCCGGCTCTTGGGGGATCTATAACGGGGCACCTTCCGCCATATCATACGGTACCGCTGGAGATATCGCCGTGCCGGCCGACTATAATGGCGACGGTAGTGTAGAGAGGGCCGTCTACCGTCCCTCGGGCTTCGGTTGGTACATCAATGGCGCCGCCGCCAAGGTCTATGGTATGGCGAACGGTATACCTGTTCCAGGCGACTACAACGGCGACGGTAAGGCTGAGCCAGCCGTCTTCAACCCAGTCAACAGTTCTTGGTACATCTCGACCAGTGGAAGCGCTATTCAATGGGGAGCGGCGGGAGATATCCCAGTTCCAGGGGACTATAACGGCGACGGGAAGACCGACCTAGCCATCTACCGCCCCAGCACCTTCCAGTGGTACATCAAGGGCATCGCGACCACGGCTTATGGAGCCGCCGGAGACATCCCGATTCCGGCCGACTATAACGGCGACGGCAAAACCGATATCGCCATCTTCCGTCCAAGCACCTACCAGTTCTACATCTTTGGCCAGCAGCCAATTGCATACGGGACTAAAGGTGACGTACCGGTACCGGCCGACTACAACGGTGACGGCAAGGCCGACATAGCAGTCTATCGACCCTCAAGCGGTACTTGGTACGTCCAGGGGATAAAGACGGTACAATATGGGAATTCAACGACCGCTCCGCTTGAGCTTCCGTACGCTATTCGCTCGAGGTTCTTTCCTGCACTCGCAAAATAATCATTAAATCCACCAGAAGCCCCAGCTTGCCGGGGCTTCTTTAGTATCAGATAGACCTGATACAATAATGCTAATGGTGGTAGCTGGATGTATCTAAAACGCATTACCGTGACCGGCTTTAAGTCGTTCGCCAGTAAAACTACGCTCGATCTGGAGCCGGGGATATCGGCCATTGTGGGTCCTAATGGCTCGGGCAAGAGTAACCTGGCCGACGCGGTGCGTTGGGCGCTGGGCGAGCAGAGTAAGGGGCGGTTACGGCTTAACGACCGCGATGAGGTGGTCTTTGCTGGCTCCGATCGTCGGGCCAAGTCCAGCTTCGCCGAGGTGACACTGCTCTTTAATAATGAGGACGGCGCCTTCCCGCTTGATCTCACCGAGGTGGAGATTAGCCGCCGGCTCT
>JBBRTP010000009.1:0-13084 GCA_038244255.1 Candidatus Saccharimonadia bacterium | reverse complement strand
TTTCTTGGGGTGTTTCCGGTGCTCTGGGCACTACACGTCGAATTTGGCTTCCTGGAGATACTTGGTATCATCACGCTAGTAGGTATTGTGGTGAACGTCGGTATCTTTGTAATCGACTATGCTAACCGTCGCGTAGACGAGGGCATGGACCCCAAAGAAGCCGTTGCCCTGGCCACAGCTGTACGATTTAGGCCAATCTTTCTTACCAAAGTCACCGCCCTAGGTTCCTTACTACCACTCGCGATCCTCTCGCCGTTCTGGCGCGGACTATCATCGGTCATCATCGCGGGTATTCTGACCTCAGGGGTGCTCTCGCTATTTACGACCCCCATCCTCTACAGCTGGTTTACTAAGCTGGGGCGCTTGCCGCAGTGGATCAAATCGAAGCGAACTAGCGCTTAGTCTTATCGAGCGAGTCGCGGATCTGCTCGAGCACCACCAGCTGCGGATCCTTGCTTTCAGGCTCTTCGGTACCCTTAGCGGCGCGTCGATTGGCAATCTTAATCAGCTTGTTCATCGGCTGGATGACAAAGAAGAAGATGACAAACGCCACAATCAAGAATGAGATCAGCGCGTTTAGAAATTCACCGTAGGTAAAGACGCTATGATTTATAGTAAATTTAAGATGTGAGAAATCGGGCTGACCACCTATCGCGCCAATAAGTGGCGTTATAAGGTCTTTTACAAAAGCGTTCACAACGCTCGTAAAGGCAGCTCCAATAACCACTGCAACAGCTAGATCAACAACGTTACCGCGGAGTAAAAAGGCTCGAAAATCTTTAAACATAATTTGTTCCGATAATTTAGTTCAGATTGTAGCATGCCAGGAAGATCGCGAATAGTGCTTAACGTAGATATATTTGGTACAATCTAGCGAACAATGACCGAACATCCAACCCCACGATTTAAATACTCCACTCGGCACAAGGTTAGTACCTTGGCACTTTTGCTGTCGGCCTTGGCGGCGCTACTCGCGAGCAAAACACCACCGATCTTACACACCACTCAGTCGTTGCAGCCAGGCTTGCTCAATGTGACTCACGTGAATGACGGCGACACTATCATCGTGCGAGAGCCGGATGGACACGAAGAGACTATTCGGTTCATTGGTGTCGACACACCCGAGGTCAAAGATCCGCGCAAGCCAGTGCAATGCTTCGGCGAGGCGGCTAGCGCTCATACCAAGGCCGTCATACCGGTGGGCAGTGGGGTACGGCTGGCGCCCGATCCCGAAGATTCCGATCGTGATAAGTACGGACGGTTGCTCCGCTACGTCTATCTCCCCGATGGTACGCTCTATAATGAGCAGCTCATTATAGACGGCTACGGCTTTGCCTACGTAGTCTTCCCGTTTAGTAAGCTGGAGCAGTTTCGTGCCGACGAGACCGCTGCGCGAAATGCTAACCGTGGCCTCTGGGCGGGCTGCAATATCGATGCGTCGAGTAAGATTAAGCAGACAGCCGGAAATAAGTCATGATTATTTGTCGTTAAATACGGCCTCGGGCTTACCGATGGTGGCCTTTAATATCACCGAGCGAGTCTCGCCCTGATCATCGGTGATCTGAGTGGTCTGGTTTTCGGTAAAATAGGTTACGAGGTGATGGCTCATAATCTCTTGCAAGTCTTTGTACTGGAACTTCAACTCTTCGAGCTCGGAGTTTACCAGCTGATAGTCTTTATCGGACTCAAGTAGCTTCTTGGCCGTCTGGCGCTTGCCTTTCACTTCTTCGAGCTCCTCGGCAATGGCTCGGTACTCGTCGTTTTGCTCCATGACGTCCTTGAGCTGATCGCGAACGGTCTTCATTTTTCCTCGAACTTCAGCAACCTCAAGCATGAGCCGGTGAATTGCATCAATAGTGGTTTTATCTTCAACTGCGTCCATAGGTTCCTGTCAGATTTAGATTAGCGTTAGAACTATACTACTTATCTCGAGACTGATTGTCACCTTCGATTTCTGGGCGTGGTCCAATGATAGTCAATTCAAGCTGCGCCCGAGTCACTGCCGTATATAGCCAGCGCCGCCAATCTTCCTCACTACTTTTAGCAAACCGCTCCTCAAAGACCAATACGCGTGGTGCCTGAGAGCCCTGAGCCTTGTGTACGGTCAGCGCATAACCGAAGTCCCATAGATCTCCCCTCGACCCATCGGGAGCTTTGGGCACGTCTTTCGCTGCCACGGAGCCACCGAACTGATCTTTTAAGGCATATCCGTCGTACGAGTAATCTTCGCCCTCAAGATCGATCTCCACTTCGTACCACTTGCGTTCAGGATCGAGCTCAGGATCTACCGGTACGCACCTTACGATGCGACCGATCATACCGTTATAAATCTTCTTTGCTCGATTATTACGCAAGCACACCACCTGATCACCCGATGTAGGCTCGGCTGTTTCGGTACCCCGGTACTCTCTTATCGCCATATTTAATTTGACGCGAGTGGCGTTATAGCCACACAGTATTAACAGATCCGGCCGCCAGCTCTCCAGCAGTTCCTGCGCTATGATACCAGTCTCGGGTTGGGCTTTATCAAGCTTTCGCACCCCGTCGCCAAATTCACGCACCGGGATCACTCCCTGCCGGCGAGCCAGCGTTGCGACTTCGATGATGGGGGAGTTCTGCTCCTGCCGAAAGATCCGTTCAAGCTTTATCTGCGGTTCGGCCATCAAGTTAAAACTCGAACCGACTGGTGGCAATTGACCATGATCGCCCACCGCAAGGATGGGCAAGCCAAATGACAGCAGATCTTGCCAGATGGTTTCATCCACCATACTCGCCTCGTCTACGATGATAAAATCGCGATCAAGCTCGGTTTTTATTTCCCACTTAGGGGTATTCGAATCGGTATCGGTCGTAGTGTAGATGAGCGAATGTATCGTTGATACCGAATCCTTCTTGCGCGGTACTTTCTGGTCGCGTAGGCGTTCCTGCAACACTCGTGCCGCCTTACCGGTGTAGGCGCAGAAAGCCACACGAACCTCGGGATCGTAGTCCCTTAAGGCCTTTCGCAGATAGGCGATAAGCGTAGTTTTGCCCGTGCCGGCATAGCCTCCCAAGGTGAGGTAGGGTGATGACTGAGTGCGGTACCAGGCGCCAATCTGCCGCAGTGCATCGGCCTGGTCAACGGATAGAGTATAGGACATGCCTCCATCATACCCTGCCTAATGCGGCTTGTGCAGAATACAAATATCGAATCGTTAACTAGGACTTCGTTGGATAAACCACCAATGCTTACACCGTCTTGGCTTTCGTATGCTTAGTTTCCTAACGTGGTGGAGGGTCGTATGAGCGAACATGAGATTGCCTGGCAGGAGCGGCGGTTGGAGGAGATTCTCTTCTCTAACATCGACCCGATCAGTAAGGTTCAGCAGATAATTAAGCTCGGCTTTGACCCCGAGATTGCCGATCAGCTAGTGGAGCGGCATCAAATGGGAGCTCGTGAACCGGTTTATTACGAGCGTTTGACGATGGATAATGAGTATCTCGATTATCCCGCCAATGACCGTAGGGCGTAGCTTCAGCGATAATGCCAGCGTATACTGATGGCTATGCGATACGGCCTTCACATCTCTACTGCTGGTAATCTTGCCGGTACGCCCGCTCGGGCTCGAGCCATGGGCGCTGAGACGATGCAAATATTTGCCTCCAATCCTCGGGGATGGCGTCCCACGGTATACTCTCCCGCCGACGGCGAAGCGTTTATTGCGGCGTGCCTAAAGGCTAGTATCGATCCGGTCTGGATACACATGATCTATCTCGTATCATACGGTACGGCCGACGATGAGCAGCGCGAGAAGTCGGTGACGGCCATGAGACAGATGCTTGCGACAGCCGATCTGTTGGGCGTGCGGGGTGTCGTAACCCACATGGGTTCGCACAAGGGTCTTGGCTTTGAGCAGGCCCTGGGCCGGATTACTGACTCGTTTACCCGCTCGCTCGAAGACAGCGAACGGAGTCTGTTAATTATGGAAAACTCAGCCGGCGGTGGTGGTAACATTGGCAACTCACTCGAAGAACTCGCTCAGATGTTTGAGGCCATGAAGCGTCACCCTAGGTTGGCCGTCTGCATTGATACCGCCCATGCGCTGACCAGTGGCAATGAGATCCGTACTCCAGCGGGGCTTGAGGCGTTCCTGGATAGGTTCGATGAGCTCATTGGGCTCGATCGGCTGGTAGTCATGCACTTAAATGACTCCAAGGCCGATATTAATACCAATGTCGACCGGCATGAGAACATCGGTGATGGCTTCATTGGCAGCGCCGGATTTACAAATATTATTAATAATCAACGCCTGGCTCAGGTAAGCGGCATTCTGGAGGTGCCGGGCGTCGACAACACCGGGCCCGATCAAGCCAACCTCGACCGTCTCAAGGCGCTCACGAAGCATTAATGGATCACACGGGGTTTGTCCGCCAAGAAGAGTCGCCACTCTTTGCCAAAGTCCTGTGGAATCGTCCCGTATCGCGAAACGCCGCGGGTCGGCTCTTAATCATTGGCGGTCATAGTGGCGACTTTAGCCTAGTAACAGGCGTCTACGAGAGCTCAATGGCTGCCGGTGCGGGCGAGTGCACCGTGGTGTTACCTGACATACTATTGAAGCTGTTGGGCGGAACGCCGGCCGCTGTATTCGTCCCATCGAGCCCGTCGGGATCGCTTGGGCGTGAGGCTCTGGGACGCATTTTAGAACTGGCCGAGGAATCGGACGCGCTCTGCATTGGCGCCAATCTATCAAATAATAGCGAGTCGGCGATTTTAGTCGAGCGCTTATTACAAGAATCCAATCGACCGCTCATCGCCTTTGGTGAGGCGCTTGTAGCCTCGCAGCATCATCTACCAATGCTAACCGAACGGCCAGATAATTTAATTATTGCAACGATGCCGGAAGTCTTTAAGCTAGCCGGAAGCCTGGGCGTTCCTATCTCGATTCGACGCGACGGGGGACTGGTCAATAAGATCGAAATCGTTCAAAGCGTACGAAATGCCATGCAGGCCGATCTGGTGGTCTACGGAAGTGAAATTATCGTGGCAGCTGGTGAACTGCCAGTAATTACCGCAGTAAATTATCGTTTGAGTTTGGTACCGGCGCTATATATCGGGGTCTTAAGCGTTTTCTGGATGCAGAACGCTAAAGATCGCCGCGCTGGCCTGTCAACCGGCGCTTACGTCTTAAGAAACGTCAGCGGAATCGTCGGCAGTACTGATCGCCCGAGCGCCATGAGCCTTAATCGTGAGCTCGTAAGACAACTTGCCAGCGAGACAACTTAAGAGCGGGTACCACGACTACGGTGGCGACGACGCAAGTGAACTACCTCCAGCCGCACAGCGTGGCGATCGATGAGTTCCTGCGCCCGATGCATCTCATGCTTACTCTTCGCCTGGCTTTTAAGTTTTAGCGCTTTAGCGAGCGCCGCATCGATCTCTTCCTGAATTAACTCATCAGCGGACTCAGCCTCGTCGGCTAGGAGCCGCACATAGTCGGGCGATACATCAAGCAGTCCGCCAAAGGTAGCATAGAGTTCGGTCTTACCATCGGTCGTCTGAACTAAAACAGGGCCAGCTACCACCACGGCCGTCATGGCCTCATGGTGCGGCAGGATACCAATTTGACCACTCGCGGTACGCAGCGAAATTTCTGCGGCTTGGCCACTAAACTTAGTACCGGTGAGGGTTAACAGATCAAATTGCATTACGCCTTTACGCTCTCAATAGTGCCCTTAAGATAGAAGGCCGACTCTGGCTTATCATCGTGCTCACCATTGAGAATCTCGCGGAAGCCCATAATAGTATCTTCCAACTTCACGTACTGACCAACGTTGCCAGTAAAGACCTCGGCGACGGTAAACGGCTGAGTCAAGAAGCGCTGTATACGACGAGCCCGAGCCACCGTCTGCTTGTCTTCATCTGATAGCTCATCCATGCCGAGGATTGCGATGATATCTTGGAGGTCTTTGTAACGTTGGAGGAGACGCTGGACCTCACGCGCCACATTATAGTGCTCTTCGCCCACGAGCTCGGGTGTCAGGATGGTGGAGCTACTATCCAGCGGATCGACGGCGGGGTAGAGACCGAGCTCGGTGAGGCCGCGCGATAGCACAATAGTGGAATCAAGATGGGCAAAGGTAGTAGCTGGGGCTGGGTCAGTGAGATCATCGGCCGGTACGAATACGGCTTGTACCGAGGTGATAGAGCCGGTCTTTGTGCTCGTAATTCGCTCTTGCAAACCGCCCATCTCCTGCTGGAGATTAGGCTGATAGCCAACTGCACTTGGCAAGCGTCCCAATAAAGCCGAGACCTCGGCGCCGGCTTGAGTAAAGCGGAAGATATTATCGATAAATAGTAAAACGTCTTTGCCCTGGTCACGAAAACCCTCGGCGATGGTCAGACCCGTCAGCCCCACGCGCAGGCGGGCACCCGGCGGCTCGTTCATCTGGCCGAAGACCAAGCTCGTCTTATCTAACACGCCACTCTCGGCCATCTCCCGATACAGGTCGTTACCCTCACGTGTTCGCTCGCCGACTCCGGCAAAGACCGAGTTACCACTATGAAACTTAGCAATATTATTGATGAGCTCGGTAATTAGCACCGTCTTGCCCACGCCCGCGCCGCCGAACAGACCGACCTTGCCGCCCTTTGTAATTGGGCATATTAGATCAATCACTTTAATTCCGGTCTCCAATAGTTCGATCTTACCGCTCTGCTCCTCTAGGGTCGGGGGCTCGCGGTGAATCGAGGCCAGAGTTCCGCCCTTGACCGCCGGCTTACCATCAATGGGCTCACCCACGACGTTAAACATGCGCCCCATCGTCACATCTCCGACCGCTACGCTAATAGGTGCTCCGGTTGCCGTGACCAGTTCGCCGCGTCTCAGCCCATCGGTAGAGCTTAAAGCGATGGCTCGAACGGTACTCTCACTGAGGTGCTGAGCCACTTCGAGATACAGGATAGTATCGTCACGTTGAATGATGAGTGCATCGTAGATTGCCGGCAGGCGACCCTCACTAAACTCAGCATCGACTACGACACCTACTACTTGAATTATTCGTCCGGTCTGATCGGTCTTGTTAGTCATCATCTTCTCCTTAAGCCGTTACGGCTTCGGCGCCGGCACTAATTTCTGCAAGTTCTTGGGTAATCACGGCCTGACGTTCGTTATTATATGCAAGCGTTAAGTCTTCGATCAGTTCACCGGCGTTATCCGAGGCACTCATCATGGCCATCATCCGGGCCGCCTGTTCACTGGCTCGCGACTCTAATACCGCCTGTAAGATCTGGGCCTCAAGGAGACGTTTCGTCGCAAAATCGAGGAGAGCTTCGGCATTAGGTTCTAAGGTATTATCAACGTAATCGCTTGCGACCGGGTGTACCGGTAGCAATTGCTCGGTCACTGTCACCTGCTTCATCGTCGAGACGAAGTGGGTATAGATGATATGAACCGAGTCGACCTCGCCCGCCGTATAGAGAGCGCTGGCTTCGGTAAGAATTGGCTGGGCTATCTCAACGTCAGGGTTCTTCGCCTCGATATCGTAAGCGGCTAGTTCATCCATATCAGAGAATTTGGCAACGTGCGATGCGGCGTAACGACCCACACAGATAGCACTATGAGGCACGCCTAGTTCAGCGGTGTGACGGATTAGACTCTTTAAAATATTGCCGTTATAAGCCCCAGCCATGCCCCGCTCGCCGGCGATTACTATGGTCAAGGCTCGGTTAATGGGGCGTACCTGATAGAGCGGGTGACGCAGGGCCTCCACGTGACTCCCCAAACGAGATAGCAATTCGAGGGCGGCCGTCGTATAGGCCTGAGGCGCCACTGCCGCCGCCTGAGCCCGGCGCAACTCGCTGGCGGCCACCAGCTGCATAGCTTTAGTGATCTGGCGGATGTTACCGACTGAGCGAATCCGTCGTTTGATACCGTTAAGTGCTGCCATAGCTAGGCGTCCTTGGTGAAGGTTCTGGCGATAGCGCGAGCTACATCTGCCACCAGCTCGACTTCGTCTTTAGTGGGCTTGGTGCCGGCTGAAAGGCTCGTAACCAGCTTGGTGTGCGATTTCGTAACCTTGGCGACAAGGCTATGGATCGCCTTATCGACATCGGCCGCATCGAGCTCATCAAAGGCACCCTGAGTGGCACCGATGAGCATAATGACCTGCTGTGCCACGCTTAAGGGACTATATTGGCGCTGTTTCAAGACTTCGGTGAGCAAACGACCACGGGTAATCCGGCTCTTAGTATCTTCATCGAGGTCACTACCACACTGGGCAAACGCGGCTAGCTCGCGGAACTGGGCAAGTTCTAGTCGTAGACTACTGGCTACGCTTTTGGTTGCAGCGGTCTGCGCGGCGCTACCCACGCGACTCACGCTTAGCCCTACTGAGATAGCTGGCCGAACCCCCTGATAAAAAAGGTTGGTCTCCAGATAGATCTGACCATCGGTAATCGAAATAACGTTTGTCGGAATATAGGCACTCACATCACCGGCCTGAGTCTCAACGATAGGTAAGGCGGTGAGACTACCGCCCCCAAGCTCGTCGGAAAGTTTGGCCGAACGCTCAAGTAAGCGTGAATGGAGATAGAAGACATCGCCCGGATAGGCTTCACGACCCGGTGGACGCCGAAGGAGTAGCGACATCTGACGATAGGCTACGGCGTGTTTTGATAGATCATCGTAACCAATCAAGGCGTGCTGCTTGTTATCTCTGAAGTACTCACCGATGGCCGTCGCGGCATAGGGCGCCAGGTATAGTAAGGCGGCGGGGTCGGCTGGTCCCGTTGCCACAATGATGGTTTGATCCATCACGCCCTCGTCCTTAAATCGCTGTACCAGGGCCGCCACCTTAGATAGCTTCTGGCCAATCGCCACATAAATATTGATGACACCCGTCTTCTGACGAGCCTGGTTAATCATGGTATCCACGACGATAGCCGTCTTGCCGGTCTGGCGGTCACCGATGATGAGTTCGCGCTGGCCACGGCCAATCGGCACCATCGTATCAATGGCTATAATCCCTGTCGCGAGAGGTTCCGACACACTCAGACGCGCCATCACGCCAGGCGCCTGACGCTCCACCGCTCCAGTCAGCTTGGTCGCTATTGGCCCACGACCATCCAGTGGACGACCCAGCGGGTCTATCACCCGACCGACCAGCTCAGGACCCACCGGAACCTCCAGCGTGCGGCCAGTCAGCTTGACCTTAGCGCCAGCACGGACAAACTGCTCGCCGTCTAGCAGCACTGCACCGATTTCATCTTCTTTTAAATTCAAGGCAAAGGCTCGGACAGGAGTGCCAGAGTCGGTCTCTATCTCTAGCATCTCGCTAAAGCCACAAGCCGACAGGCCGTAGATGGAGGCCACGCCGTCTCCCACCCGAGTGACCACGCCGGTCTGCTCAAGCTTGCCGCTCGCACTCAGGCGATCAATCGCCGCCTGCAGCTCACTACTTAAATCCTTGATGTTTAAATCACTCATCGTACGCCTCCTTCAGCAAGTTGTATCAGTTGATGGCGCACGGTTGTGTCGAGGCTTGCATCGGGTGTCTCTATAGTGGCGCCACCGATAAGTAACGGTTCAACTGTGGGCTCAAGCTCCACTATCGAAGCCCCAGTGGCTGTCGTTAGATAGGCCGTAATATTGGCAGTGGTTTGAGCACTAAGCTTGCGTGCCGTCGTAACCTTGACGTAGAGATACCCTTCGCATGTTAGTAACTGCGCGATGTCATTGGCTAGATAGCCGGACTCACGAACCCGCTTGGTATCGATGAGCCAAGCTGCCGCCTGATCAATCACTTGTGACCGCTCGCCACGTACCTTGGTCACCACATATCGTGCCACCTCAGCGCGCGTCATCGCCTGCCACCTAATACCGCGGTAATTAGCGCCTCGTCCTTGGCTCCATCGAGCTTTACGTCGATGATCTTCTCGGTTGCGCTCGCGACCAGATGAGCCGTCTCACGCCTAAGCGACTGGCGCGCAGTCGTTACATCGTGAGCCAGCTGAGCACGTCCCTCGTCGATGATGCGTCCAGCCTGAACCTCGGCTTTATCAGACGATGCCTTCGCCATGGCCGCCGCCTCGGCTCTCGCTTCAGTGATAATCTCATCTGCGGTAGTTCGCGCCTCATTGATAAGGCTATTAACCTCGGTTCGACCCCGCTCTAGCGCCTCCTTGGCGGCTTGCTCCAATCTCGTCGCGGCCGTGAGTTCATCTCGCTTAGAA
The DNA here is from genome assembly GCA_038244255.1 of Candidatus Saccharimonadia bacterium. GTDB lineage: Bacteria > Patescibacteriota > Saccharimonadia > UBA4664 > UBA4664 > JBBRTP01. The sequence goes on along the minus strand of JBBRTP010000009.1, from coordinate 2,874 downwards.
TCGAGGGCCTTAATGAGCGTAGGGAAGACAAAGTGCCCTAATATCCATACTACGAGCAACACCGCAATGGCGTTTAAGATGAGCGCCTGCCAATTTAATCCGAGCGCCGTGAAGAGGGCGCCAAAACCGCCACCTGAGTCTGCGAGCATCTGTCCGAGTTCCATGAACCTACTTTAAGAACTTAATAATCAAAGCTACCACGAGGCCAATAATGGCCAGGGCGTCAACGAAAGACATCGCCAGAATCATCATTGTTCGAATCTTACCTAGCGCGTCGGGGTTACGACCCACGGCACCCACCGCGGCAGCGCCGACCAATCCGAGACCGACGGCGGCCAGACCACCAGCGATCGAGTATGTTAATCCAAATGCGAGTGTTTCCATAGACTAATACCTTTCTTTATAATTTCGAATATTCATCAAGAGCCGGCCTCCACAAGAGCTGGTTCGGCTTCAGGCTCGCCGTGACTCGCCGTACCAAGGGACACGAAGACCACTGTGAGCATGAAGAAGATGTACGCCTGAATCGCGCCCACAAAGAGCTCGAGCAGCATAAACGGTAGGACAGCAATAGGTGCCGCCCAGGCGCTAATAAACGTAATCACTATTAACAGTACCTCACCACCAAAGATATTGCCAAATAACCGCATTGACAGCGCGATGAGCCTTGAGAGCTCCGCCACGATGTCTAAGAGACCCTCAAAAAAGCCCATCGGATTGGTGAAGGGATTAGCGATATAGCGGCCCAGGTTGCCCACGATGCCATGAGTCTTAATGGCCCAGATCTGTGCTGTGATCATAGTGATTATGGCGATGGCGAAGGTGAAGTTTAAATCGGCCGCCAGACCCCGAAAGAGTGGCTGATCGTTCCACGTTACCGGCCCCACAAATGGCAATATCTCAAGCCAGTTATTGATGATAATCAGAAAGAAGAGAGTAATGGCTAGCGGTGCAAGCTTACGCGCCTTCTCGCGGCTACCAATGATCTCCTCCGCCGTGCCCAACAACATCTCAAAACCCCATAGGACCGCTATGGAGAGCCGGCTGTGATGGCCACTCTTGGTCTTCGCAAGCGTGTAGGCAAAGAGGCTAAACAATAAAATGATGCCCACGAGGCCAAGAAGGCTGGAGTTAGTAATAGTGATAGGACCGATTTGAAAGAGCGGCTCGGCCACGAGGCTGACGTGAGGTCCGGTGGATGCAAACATTATTTGATACCTCGTAGCTGCCGGCGGACAAGCAGCGCACCGACCATGAGCCCCATGACTAATCCAGTTAATGTGAACCACGGTTTAGCTGCCGAGTGGATATCTAGATATAACCCCGCCACAACAAAAAAAGCGGGTGGCACTACCATCCGCCAAGTCGTATCGGCGATCGATCGAAATATTTCGAGAACCGGCTCAGCGCTAGCGCTCACCTGATCTCGGTGTTTGGTCTGGTCCGTCTCACCGTTCATATTGATACCTTAATTTTAGCAGAGGCGGGCGATAGAACAAAACCCCGATAAATCGCCTCACCACCAAAGCATATTAACGGCAAGACGCTTGACATATGTACTAGTATATGTTATATTGGTTATGTTTAATCGATGTGCCATCAGGCACGTCGGTAAATGCATCTATGAGGAGGCAAACAGTGGCGCGTACTCACACTACCATCGCACCGCGTACAAGCGCTGGACGTGCTGCCGAGGTCGTTACAACCCAGCTTCCCCTGGGCGTTTCATTGGCGCCGAGCGGAATGCTGCCACTGGCAGACCAACCCGTGGCACTAATGTTCGCTGCGTATACCGCGGCCGGCGGGGACACCGACCGGATAGTGCCGGCAACTGACGGATTCTTTATCGTCAATACGCCGATTCCGGTACCGTTCCTCGGCCGGGTCATCGCCACCGTCTGACCTGTACCACGGTGGGGGCGAGCATCAACGCTTGCCCCCACCTCACGGCTCAAGTTCACTTGAGCCGTTTTTGCTAGCCATAATCTAGAGACCCCGGACATAATCCGGGGTCTGTTTTGGTACCGCTGGTCAGACTCGAACTGACATGACCGTGAAGTCGAGGGATTTTGAGTCCCTTGTGTCTACCATTCCACCACAGCGGCATATATTTACTGACGATGCAATATGTGTTATAATCGCATATTCTATCGACTTAATCAACTGGTGCTTGGCTCACGTGCCTCACCAGACTATCATAGAGCAATAGCTAACGAATCCTATCATTATGAGTACCACCTCCGATACACTCAATATCCCAAGCATGCGACGCGACGATGATCTTCCGATTCGCGAAGTGTCCGAGGCCCGAAACCCTCAGGCCGCGGCCTACGCTCGTGCTCGAATAGAGGCCTTGGTCCAGAGCGATCCGTTACTCGACCCCTCAGGCTTACCAGCCCTCCCAACGGCAGATCTTGAGCTAAATCGTACCAAACTCGCCACCACGCTTGCTGCCAAGCCACAGGCTCGCCGGATCCCCACTCTCATCCAGCCGCTCCTCACCGCGGTCGGCATATTTGCACTACTCCTGCTCGTCTTAAAATCTCCCGTCATCATCAACCAGGTCCAGTTTGCTCTAGCCAAGCCGGCACCCCAGGCTTCATTAGCCGTTGCGGCCACCACGGTCATCCCCAGTGAACCGTCTATTACTATTCCGAAGATCAATGTCCATGCACCGGTGGTCTACGAGCCAAGCATTGCCGAAACCAGCATTCAGCGTGCGCTCCAAGACGGTGTGGTGCACTACGGCAACACCGCGTTACCGGGCCAGAACGGTAATACCGTCATCTTTGGCCACTCATCGAACGACTGGTGGGAGGCGGGAAATTACAAGTTCGTCTTTGTACTTCTTGATAAGCTCGTCATCGGCGATCA
>JBBRTP010000008.1:0-13705 GCA_038244255.1 Candidatus Saccharimonadia bacterium | reverse complement strand
TGACGGGCGGCGATCATCTTGTTGGCCTCAACCAGAACGTGATAGGCCAAGACGGTGGAGGTGGTTGTTCCATCGCCCACCGTATCGTTAGTCTTACTTGCTGCCTGCTTGATGAGCTCGGCGCCCACACCCTTGCCGAGTGAGCTCTCATCGCGACGGCTCTCCTCAATCTCCACAGCCTTGGCCACCGTTACGCCGTCGTGTGTCACCGTGGGGCCACCGTAGCTCTTCTGTATTACCACGTTGCGACCCTTCGGACCCATGGTTACCTTAACCGCATCATATAGCTCACGCGCTCCTGCTAGTACTCGCGCACGGGCATCATCGTCGTAATAGATCTTCTTGGTCATAATCTCTGTCTCTCCTAATTACTCGTTATTCGTCATTGCGAGGCCCAACGGGCCGTGGCAATCAAGACCGCTACGCTCGCGGTGACGGTTACTTTAAGATAGCGAGGATGTCTTCCTCTTTCACGATGAGATACTCAGCCGCATCCTGTTTAAAGCGGTTCGGGCCGTATTCACTGTGAATTATGCGGTCGCCCACCTTCACTTCCTTGACGTCCTTTCCCACGGCTAGGACCTCTGCCACCTGGGTCTTATCCCTGGCTTGGTCCGGTAATAGAATACCTGAAGCGGTCTTGGTGTCGGCCTCCACTGGGCGAGCTACAATTCGATCTGCTAACGGCTGGAGCTGCATTGAAACCTCACGTTTAATCCAACCTATATTCTAGCACTCCATGCCCGTGAGTGCCAAGAGCCGATAGGCCACTTCCAACTTCACTTTACGAATCTGATCGGATTTTTATACTATAGCCATTTACATTGTGCTTACATTGTTGTAATCTAGGTCACATTGTCGCGCTTTGTTGTTGGTCGGTTGACCAACGGGCGCACAAGCATACCCCCAGGGGGAATTTACATGCAACGAGTACTCGGCCGATTCTCTGCACTGTTGTTCGCCGCGGTGCCTGCGATCCTGATCGCAAGCATTCCCGGCACGGCTTTAGCCGCCACCAGCACTATCTCAGCCACTCCCATCGCCAACGCGCCGTACACCCCGGCCACTGGCCAGACTCCGCAAAAGCTCAAGCAGTGCGGCAACACCATGTACGTGGTGGGCACCACGACCGTGGCGGGAGCTCCCGGTCAAACGACTGTGAGCCGCGCCAACATGTTCAGCTTCGACCTCACCACCAAGGTGATCTCCAGCTGGAACCCCAACGTCAACGGGTTGGTCAACGACATCGCCTTCTCGCCTGACTGCACCGCCGCTTACATCGGCGGTTCGTTCACCACGGTCGGTGGAGTCGCGGCCAAGAACATCGCCAAGATCTCAACACAAACCGGCGTCCTCGACCTCACCTTCGCCCACAGTGCGCCGGCCAAGGTCTACGCGCTGGCCTACTACAACGGGCATCTGCTCACCGGCGGCTACTTCACTTCCATCAACGGCGGTGCGTCTAGCTACCTCACGAGTCTGAACCCGACGACCGGCAAGATCGACGGTTACCTCAACCTGCCCATCTCCGGAACGTACCCACAGGACGTCACCCACATCTGGAGCTTCTCCAACATCGTGGGCGGGCGCATGTTGGTCAACGGCGTCTTCACCTCGGTGGCCGGACAACAGCGCCAGCAGGTCTTCATGGTGGACCTAGGTGCCACCTCGGTGACCCTCGACGCCTGGTACTCCCCGATCTTTAACCAGTTCTGTGCTCCAAGCAGCGAGAAGTTCTCCGCCAAGGGCATCGCCATGAGCCCCGACGGTAACTTCGTCGGAGTCTTTAGTACCGGCTACCGCGGAGCCACGCTCTGCGACTCGGCGGCCAAGTTCTCGTCCGCGTCCAACGGGAACCAGCAACCCCTTTGGATAAACTACACCGGCGGCGACTCGCTCTACGCCGGTGTCTTCGAGGCCAACGGTAATGTGATCGTTGGTGGTCACCAACGCTGGCTCAACAACCCCAACGGTCTCGATTCCTGCGGCGCCGGCTGCCTTTCGCGGCCCGGCATCGGTGAGATCGATGGCACCACAGGGCTCGCCACCGGCTGGAATCCGGGGAAGACTCGGGGCCACGGGGTTACCTCGCTCTTCATCGCCTCCGATCACACCCTCTGGATCACGTCCGACACCAACACCAGCTCCAATCTCTGTGGCGGCAAGTACCACCCCGGTATCTGCGCCTTCGCCGGAGCGTAACCCGCCGCTCAACTAGTCCCCTGCTCATCCTGAGCACCAATGGCCCCCGGCATATCGCCGGGGGCCATTCTCATTTCCAAAATTCTTATGCTTATTTCGTGAGTAGCTCCACCAGCTTACCTAGCTGCGTCTTAAGCAGCTCGGGGGTAGTGGCCTCCACATTCAGCCGCAGCACCGGCTCGGTATTACTGGGGCGCACGTTAAACCACCAATCGGGATAATTGACGGTGATTCCGTCGAGCTCGTCCTGCTGGCCATCGGCATAGGCAGCCTTTACCTCCGCGAGCTTGGCCACCTTATCTTTGACCTCATAGTTGACCTCACCAGATTCGCTATATTTATCGTACCTAGCCACCAGTTCGCTCAGCTTGAGCCCAGAATCACTCAAGGCGGCGATGGCGCAGACGGCCGCAATCAAGCCGGAGTCGGCGCTATAGTTATCTCTAAAGTAGAAGTGCCCGGAGTGCTCACCGGCCAAGACGGCGTCATGCTCGCGCATGGCAATCTTGATATTACTGTGGCCCACCTTGGTGCGGAAGCCAGTGCCACCAGCCGCCGCGATGGTCTCGGCCACCATCCGGCTACAGATGACGTTGTACAAGATGGTAGCACCCGGATTCAGTTTCAGAAAGTAGTCGGCCAAAATGGCGGTCATGATGCTGCCCGAGACCACCTTGCCCGATTCATCGATCAAGAATGCCCGGTCACCGTCACCATCAAAGGCGATGCCAAAGTCCAGCGATTCGTGCCTAATCTTGGCCGCCAGGTCTCGGTTATTGGCTTCGACTAAGGGATTTGCTAGGTGGTTAGGAAACGTCCCATCGAGCTCAAAGTACATCGGCTCCACGGTAAGCGGCCACTTGCCTGCCAGATGCGGCACCACCTTGCCAGCCATGCCGTTCCCCGCATCCACGGCGATGTGGTAGGGCTTCAGCTTAGCCACATCCACAAAGCCGAGGGCGTGCTTGACCCAGTCTTCCATGACGTCCACGGGCGTAACGGTGCCAGTGCGCCCAGCCGCTTTGTACCGATCGACCGCAATGGCGTCGCGAATCTCAGCGAGGCCCGCTTGCAGGCTCACCCCCTTGGCCTCCTCGCGGCAGATCTTGATACCGTTATACTTACCCGGATTGTGGCTAGCCGTCACCATGGCCCCACCAGCGGCTTTGAGGTGACCGGTGGCAAAGTAGATCATATCTGAGGCCACCTCACCGATGTCAATCACGTCACGCCCCTGACGCACTAGCCCAGCTCTTACCTGCTCGGCCAGCTCCACCGAATCGGCTCGCATGTCGTACCCCACACACACTGGCCCGGCGATGGGCAGGTAATCGGCCAGTGCGCGACCCACCGCCTCGGCCAGTTCATTGGTAAGTTCGGTCCCGACCAGGCCGCGGACGTCGTAGTCTTTAAAGACAGATTGGGTAAAGTTCATAGGTTTATCTTACCAAATCATATCTTGGTATAATCGGTTTTAATGTCACATCTCTTAAATTCACGAGTTCTCATGAGCGGCGCCGAACACCTTAGCGTCATGGAGCTAAATCCCTATTCGGACGCCTCGGTCCAGCCCAACCGCCGGCGTGCCAGCGCCGAGCACTCCGCCATACGCAATATGCTCAAAGCCGCTGGAGCCCAGGTCGTACAGGTGGAAGCGCCGACCGATTGTCAGGACGGTGTCTACACGGCCAACTGGGCACTCGTACGAGGCGATACGGCCGTGCTGGCATCGTTACCCTCCCCTAGGCGCGCCGAGGAGCCCTACGCGCGTGAGGCGCTCGTACGACTCGGCAAGCGGGTCGTAGAGGCTCCCTATCGCTTTAGTGGCCAGGGAGACGCGCTTCCCTTGGGCAATCGGTTATTCACCGGCTCAAACTACCGCACCGACCCTCGTATGCACGCTTTTTTGGCCGAAAAACTAGATTATGAGGTAATTAGCCTCGAGACCGTACCAGCTACCGATCAGACTGGCCTTCCCATAATCAATAAGGTTACCGGCTGGCCAGATAGTTTCTTCTACGACATCGACCTAGCGATCTCGATCCTCAGCCCCAATCTCATCGGCTGGTGCCCGAAGGCCTTCACGCCGGAGAGCCAGGCTAAGATCCGAGCAATCTCTGATCTGGATAAGATCGAGGTCAGCTACGCCGAGGCCACCCAAGGCTTTGCTTGCAATCTGGTCTCCACCGGCGAGACGGTAATAATGAGCGCCGACGCCCCCGAATATCGAGCGGCCATCGCGGCGCATGGCCTCAAGGTAGTCACGCCCAGCGTCGTCGAGCTCGCCAAAGGCGGCGGCTACATTCGCTGCACTACACTCACGCTGGATAATACATAAATACATGACTTGGGGCCTGGCTCGAAAGCCAGGCCCCATGGGGTCAGAGGACTCGATCAATGGTGAGTCGGAAGCCCGCCGCAAAGGCCATGATGGTGGCAAGAACTGCCTGCTCCTCCGGTGATAATCCGGTCGTATCGAGGATCTCAGTGCGGTCCTCGGTGGAACCAAGTGCAACTCCGGCATTACGCCGGTCCTGCTCACTACGTCGTAGGAGATCGGCAGCTGCGGCCGCTCCCTCGTCGGCGGCCCGAGCCTCCTCGGTTACACCGTCGTAGCGTACAACCTCAAACACTGCTTGTGCATGAGGCCAGACCTCTCTAAGGTGCCGGCCAATGACTACGGCCGGCCGGTGCTGGACCAACCGCCGCATCTCCAAGACATACGCCGCGCGAACGCCCTGGTAGCCAGACACGGTTGCAACACTGGCGGTGACCTCCGGGGTACGGAGCTGATTGGTGAAATCAACACCGCCCATATAGACTCTTCCAGCCGGCACGCCGAAGGATCCAAGAGATTTCTGGGCGAGTATGGTAACCCAGGAATCTTCATCAGGCCGGATGTTCCGGCGCAACACCAGAGCCGTTAGAGCCCGAAAATAGTCCGATGTTTCGAACACCGGGGCACCAAAACGAGCGGCGATGGCGTGAGCAATACTGGTCTTGCCCTTGCCTGAGTCGCCCTGGAGACCCAGGATGCCCAAGCCAGCACTCTGTTCCATCGTGAGCGTCACGCTCATCACCACCTTCGGGGTCTCGGATCAATGGGCTACTCCCGTGAGGGAATTCCTCCTATGTTGGAACTACTTAACCTAAATTACAAGCATTAGGGCTTTGCCAGCCTCGCCTTAATGGCCGCCCGCGCCGTACCGAGCTCGTCCCACGGCACTTCACCATCAACGCGTTCGATGGTCTTCTCATGTCCCTTACCAAGTAGAATTACCGTGTCACCGGCTTTTGCCTGGTTCACGGCTAAATTAATCGCCTCGGTTCGGTCGTGTACCAGAAATAGATCTTTATCCCGCACCTTGCCCTCAGCTTCGGCACCTTCGGCTATCTGATTCATTATCAATGCGCCATCGATATCCCGATCATCTTCCTCGGTCACCACCACCACATCAGCATATTTACCCGCCGAGTGCCCTTGGAGACCACGCTTGGCCTCATCGCGACGTCCCGCCGAACCAAAGAGTACGATCAGCCGCCCCTTGGCGAGCTGCCGCATATTACTGAGAATCTTCTCGAATGAATCAGGCGTATGCGCAAAGTCCACGATCACACTAAAGTCCTGCCCCTCATCGAGGCTATTCATGCGACCCTCGACCGATTCAAGCGCCGCGATACCATGCTCGATCTTCTCCCCCGGCAGCCCTAGTAGCAGCCCCACTCCAACCGCCGCCAGCGAGTTCGAAACGTTAAAGGTGCCGGGCAGATTAACCTTGATCTGCATGTCACGACCCTCGGCTTGGAGGCGATACGTGCTACCAGTGCCGGTCGTCTTCACGTTCTCCGGTTTCAGGTCGGCGCGCTCGTCCCAACCGTAGCCAATGGTGAACGGCACGGCCTTGCTAAACGACTCAAATGCCGGATCGTCGGCATTTATAATGCCCGTCTGGGTGCCCCGCTTATTCTTGCCAACCAGCTCAAAGAGGCGCCGCTTGGCCGCAGTGTAACGCTCCATTGTCCGGTGATAATCGAGGTGCTCATGGGTGATATTGGTGAGCACGGCCACGCTGTACGGCACGCCCCATACGCGGTACTGCGCCAGAGCATGACTCGTGGTCTCGAGTACCAGCCACTCGATGCCAGCAGCTCGTAGCTCCTTGATACGTCTAAGCATCTGACGGGTTGGCATAGTGGTCATGTGAATGTGATTGTCGCGCCAAGTACCCGGCACACCGTACCCAATAGTCGTCATCAAGCCGGTCTTGATTCCGGCGTCGTTTAAGAGAGTGTAGATCATCGTGCTGGAGGTGGTCTTACCATCGGTTCCAGTGACGCCGATGATCTTGAGCCCGTGGGCCGGGAAGCCCATGAGAGCATTCCAGAGAATCGATTCACCAAGATGGCCGTAGGGCTCGATGGCGGCGAAGAAGTTGCGTGGGATGAGTGCTTTGACGAATTTACGAAACATATATTATCTAGTATGCCACACCTTGCATTTTCGTTCTAAATATGGCAGTCTGAGATATCCCTTACATCTGGCGCACTGGGAGCGCTCGTACCTTAAGGAGCCCGATATGGCTACTCTCAGCATCTCCCTCACCGATGCGCGGGTTCTGCTTCAGGACGACCGCATCCACCAGGTCATCTCCAAGTCCACCGTTCGCAATTTCCCCCGCTTCGAGGAGTTTATCCTCAGCAGTTACGGGCATATTCGCATGGGCAGCCAGACCATTGCGCTGCACGGCGTCAACGATGAGGGGGTAGCCGAGACCTTCACCCTTCCAGGTCACACCGGCTTTCCGCTCAACCTGCACCTCGACTCACATCACAGCCGGATGGCCAGGATACTGGTAAATAGCAGAGCTTGGATTGAGATCTCGGTGGGGGCCTTCCACCACTTCGAGTTCGGCTGGCGCAGCTCCGACCCGCATGCGGGCGAACGCTTCGACGCCGACGGGCCGGTCTACGACCCGGCCTCGGAGCAGGACCAGCGACCCGACGCCACTGCGGCCCTGGCTGCCATCCTGGCCCAGGCCAGTGAGCTAAGGATAGCCATCCGCTGGCTACCCGATCTGCCAGCGGAGATACCTACGATCGTGCTCGAGGATCTCATCCGCTGAGGCGCCGACTAGATACCAATGGGCCATCATGGCTAAGCGAACAGTAAATCCCCGCCAATCATCGCGGGCCTCAACGCCGTTGTGGCGGAGAGGGTTGTGGTCATCGGCGGACTCGAGCAGGTAACCAAGCTCTGGCAACCGTAGACCCAGGTTCAGATTGGAGTCAGAATGGTTCGACGTTATGCATACGGCACACGATACGGTTACGCATTAGGTTGCATTTGCTGGAGCCCAATGGCCGTTCTATTTACGCCATTTGTACAGGCGTTGTGGTTGAAACTAGTCTTTCTGATCGCTGGCGCGATGTATCTGGCTATGGGGATTTTGATCGTTCGGCAGATACGAAGCTGTGTCATGCGCACTACTCGTGGCGCGCGACTCCACATCTGGTATTACGAGATCTTTCCGGAGGCGCTCTAATCGTACTCCGGGAGGTAGCTATGGATACACCCGTACCGCCTCCGTCCGAACCAGACGAGGCGTACGAACTACCGAAGTCGATCCAACGAGGCAGAGTCCGGTTATGGCTCGAGGTAGCGCGTGACGAAAGTGAGACCCCAGCCTTCCGACTCCGCCGGCTGTGCGACGTTCGAGACTACTTCGAACTCACTGGTGATACTGCCTACTTTCAGCTTACTCAAGCCGAATTCCAGCAGCTCACCAACCAGATCATCGAGGCCGTCCGAGCCGAGCCCCCGAGACTCCCGTGGCGAGGTATGGAGACCATTTGGTCTGCACTTCTCTGTGACCCGGACAGATTCCCGATACGACGCGGACTCTCACTCGACGAGCGACTCGGAATCCACTTCCGCCCCTAGTAATAGGGGCGGTTTCTCATTTTTACGCTACAATCTCCCTCATGAAGATACTCGGTATCGAAACATCTTGTGACGAGACGGCAGCGGCCGTGGTGGAGGATGGTCGTCGCGTGCTCTCGAATGTGGTCGCCTCGCAGATCGATATCCACGCTCAGTATGGCGGCGTGGTACCCGAAGTGGCCGCCCGTAGCCATATCGAGGTGATGCTACCCGTAGCACACGGGGCACTTGATAGGGCCGGCGTCACCTGGGACGATATCGACGGTATCGCGGTGACGGCCGGACCCGGCCTGCTAGGCTCACTGTTGATTGGTACGCTAACGGCGCGAACCATCGCACTCGTCAGAAACAAGCCGCTGTATGCGGTGAACCACGTGGTGGCGCACACCTTTGCCAACTTTCTCTACCTCACTGGTGACGCCACAGGCGGGGGCTCCGCGGCCCGCAGCGTTAGCGAGGACGGCGGGGTACCGGAGGCGGCCGGACCCGTACCGGACGAGCCCCAATTCCCCCTCCTCTCGCTCTCCGTCTCGGGTGGTCATTCGCACCTGCTCTACTTCGAGAGCCCACTCGAATACAAACTCCTTGGTGCCACACGTGATGACGCCGCAGGCGAAGCCTTCGATAAGGTCGCCAAAATGATGGGCCTACCCTACCCCGGCGGCCCATCCGTTGGTATTGCGGCCGAACTCGGCGACGAACAAGCTTACAAGCTCCCGATTGCCAACCTCGGTGATACGCTTGATTTTAGCTTTAGTGGGCTCAAAACGGCGGTTCTCCGCACCCTTCAGAGCGAAGTCGGCGGCGACTTTAGAACCCCATCGTCTGAGCTGCCCGGTAGACTATCGGAGACTCAGATCAACAACATGGCCGCCAGCTTCCAGCGTACCGTCTGCGAGACCCTCGCCGGCACGCTCAAACGAGCCTATGATCAATACCAGCCCAAGTCGGTCGTGATCGCCGGGGGCGTCGCGGCCAACACCCGATTACGCGAGGAGGTCAGCCGCCAATTGCCAGTCGAGATGACCTACTCCGCCATGGAGTACTGCACCGATAACGGGGCCATGATCGCCTCGATGGGCTACCACCTGGCAAAAGCCGGCCGCACTACCGATCCACTCAAACTCAAGACCGATCCGAGCCTGGCGGTCTAACCCTAAGATTACGAGAGTCTTGCACACTGGGACCGATCGCGACCATGGCGATCGCCATTTGACGTGCCAGTCCAAGAAAAGTATAAGATATCTAACCCATCTCCCCCGAAAGGTTGCCGTATGAGCGCACCGACCCCAGCGCCCGGTACTTCCGAGGCATTGGTCGCACCATCCTGGCACCGCTGGTTCGCTACGAGCCTCACGAGCTGGCTGCGTCGCCCGAAAACGAGGCGTCGAGTTCGGCTAGCGGGAGCGCTCATCCTGGCAATGCTGATTGCCAACCTCATCCGACTGGCCGTGATCAGTCCACAACCACAACCGAGCGACAACTCGCAGCTCGTGACCTACAGTGTCTTCGCCCTGCTAGTTGTCGTAATCGTGGCGGTCTCGGCCATCGTCTTCTGGCATCTTACTTCGATCGCCGCCCGCCGCGCTCAACCGTCCCCTGACCCTCTAGACTACCTCGGGTAATCTAGAGGGTCTTACTCGTTCCGCTGGCCTACCAAATTTGGCCTCAAACGGTTACACTTGAGCCCATGAAAGAGCTCTCAAAAGCCTATATTCCAGCCGACCACGAGGCTAAAATCTACGCCCAGTGGGAGAAATCGGGTGCCTTTAAGCCCGATGGCAACCTGCATTTGCGTACGGGTGACGCCACAGGCGGGGGCCCCGCTGCCCGCAGTGATAGCGAGGACGGCGGGGTGCCGACGGCGGCAGGACCCGTCCCCTTCTCCATCGTCATGCCGCCGCCGAACGCCAACGGTAACCTCCACACCGGCCACGCGATGTTCACGGTCGAAGACATCTTAGTCCGCTACCACCGCATGAAAGGCGATCCCACGCTGTGGCTCCCGGGCACCGACCACGCCGGCATCGAGACGCAAGTGGTGTTCGAGCGAGAGCTCGCCAAGGAGGGTAAGAGTCGCTTCGACTACTCCCCCGCTGAGTTCTACCAGCTTGCCCTCGAGTACACCAAAGGAAACCAGCACAACATTATCGCTCAGCTCAAGAGTCTGGGCTTCTCGGCCGACTGGAGCCGCCTCAAATTCACCCTCGACGAGGACGTCATCGAGACCGTCTACGACACCTTCAAGCGACTGCACGACGACGGTCAGATCTACCGAGGTAATCGCATCGTCAACTGGTGCCCGCACTGTAACTCGAGTTTTGCCGACATCGAGATCAAGTACCGCGAGCAACTCGACCCGCTCTACTTCATCAAATATGGCCCGTTCGTGCTCGCCACCGTGCGGCCCGAGACCAAGTTCGGCGATACCGCCATTGCCGTACACCCAGATGACGAGCGCTACCAGAGGTTCCTCGGCACCGAGATCGAGGCGGACGGATTGCTTGGCACGTTCAAACTGAGCGTGATTGGCGACACCTACGTAAACCCGGACTTCGGCACCGGCGTGGTCAAAGTCACTCCTGCCCACGACCCCAACGACTGGGAGATGGGCCTCAGGCACAACCTTGAGGTCAAATCGGTGATCGGTACAGATGGCAAGCTCACCTCGATCGCCGGTAAATACGCCGGAATGAGCGTGGCCGATGCTAGAGACGCCGTGGTGGCCGATCTCGAGGCCGCCGGTCTCATGGACCACATGGATATGAACTACTCGCACAGTGTGGGCTACCACGACCGCTGCGGCACCCAGATAGAGCCGCTCGTCACCGAGCAGTGGTGGCTTAAGGTAGCCGAGCTCAAGAAGCCGGCCATCAAGGCGGTCAAAGACGGCGACATTAAGATTGTCCCGGCTCGCTTCGAGAAGGTCTACACCGACTGGCTCGAGAACCTGCGCGACTGGAACATCAGCCGCCAGAACTGGTTTGGCATCAAGATTCCCGTCTTCTACCGTCTGGGTGACGACGAGTCGAAGCAGCCCTATCTGATAACCACCAGCGAAGCCGAGGCTAAGAAGTACTATGGCGAGGGTAACTACGAGGCCGAGACAGACACCTTTGATACCTGGTTCTCGAGCTCACAGTGGCCCTTCGCTACCCTTATGAATACCGGCCACCCCAGCGACTTCGAGCACTTCTACCCTACCAGTGTCATGGAGACCGGCCGCGACATTCTATTCCAGTGGGTTACCCGCATGGTGATGCTCGGACTCTACCGTTTCCCCGATAAAGTCCCCTTCCAAACGATCTATCTGCACGGCCTCGTCAACGATGCTCACGGCAAGAAGATGAGCAAAAGTAAGGGTAACGTCATCAATCCGCTCGACTTTACGGCCAAATACGGCAGCGACGCGCTGCGCCTAGCCCTCACCATCGGCATCACGCCCGGCAACGACGGCGCCTTAAGCGAGGCTAAGGTCGAAGGTTATCGCAACTTCTGCAACAAGCTATGGAACGTCGCGCGCTTTATCCTCGGCCAATTACCCGACGGTTACTCTCCTGCCGAGCCCGAGCTCATCTCCCCCGCCGATCACTGGATCAAATTCCAGCTCGATGAGGCCACCAGCTTCGTCACCGAGGCCATCGAATCCTACCGCTTCTCTGAGGCTGGGCAGGTAGCTTACGTTCTGCTCTGGAGCGACTTCGCCGACTGGTACATCGAGGCTAGCAAGATCTCCCCTAACCACGATCTCCTCATTTACGGCCTCGAGACCATTCTCAGGCTTCTCCACCCCATCGCCCCCTTCGTCACCGAGGCCATTTGGAGTCATCTCCCGTGGCAGGATGAACAGCTCATTGTATCTGGGTGGCCGAACGTAAGCCGAACTACCAAGGCGGGCGGGGCCAGCCAGTTTGATCGACTCATTGAAGCCGTCAACGCCATCCGCTCAATCTCAGCCGAAGAGCAACTAGCCAAGCCAGCCATCATTACCGACAATTCCGAGCTGGTAAAATCTAGCGAGCTCATCCAGCGCTTGGCGCGAACAGGCGAAATTAGTCTGAACGAGCAGGGAAGTGGGCTCTACGTTTCGCCGGGGGTCTGGATCGAGGCGGATACCGAGCTCATTAACGCTCGGAAGCACCACCTCGAGACGCAGCGCGCCGAGAAGCAGAAGTTCCTAGCCAACCTCGACGGACGCCTCGCCAACTCCAAATACGTGGAGTCCGCGCCGGAGGCGGTCGTGCAAGAGACCCGCGATACCCGTGACGAAACGCTCATGCTACTATCGAAGCTAGATGAGCAACTCAAGGCCCTCCAGCAATAACACCAAGTTCTGGCTACTCGCCGGAGCCACCATAGTGTTATCTGGCACTTTACTAGCCTCACTCTGGCCCGCTGCACTATGGCTGGCGCGTAATGAATCAGTCAAGCTCAGCGATGAGGCGGCTCGGGTGAGTGGGGGAGATGCAGGCTCTGCTCAGGCTAGAGAAGCTGAAACCGATTACCACCTAGCCTACTGGCTCGATCACAGGAACGCCGCGGCGGCCCTGCACTTTGCCACGGCACAGCTGGTCAGCGATCAACCACAGGCGGCGCTCAAGACAATTGCTCAAGCTGGGGAGGGGAGTGAGGTGCGAATCGTACGTCTCAAGGCTTACTTGGAACTAGGCAATACCGTTGCTGCCGTTGTAATAGCCGACCAACTAGCCGCCGTACCGAGCGATATAAATACCAAAGCGGCGGTGCTAGCCTATGGGGTGGGGGAGAAGCAGACACAACTCATGGTCTTAGAGGCTCGTGTGAGCTCTCCAGAGGCCCTCCAGGCAGTTAAGCGAGCCGAGGCTGGCCAATTGCCGTTGGCCGTCGACTTGTACGCTACAGGGCTTCTACGAAGCTCAAGCGCCTTGCTTATGAAACTGCCGGCATCTAAGCTAGGAAGCCTGTATCTGGGTCGGATTAATTTTCACTGGCACACTAAAGCATCGCTGGCCACAGCGGCCGATTACTATGCTAGCGCCGTAGCGCTCGACCCCAGCGATATCCAGACCCGCACCGAGTATGCCGGCGTCCTAACCGACCTCGGCCGCGATGCCGAGGCCGATAAGCAACGACAGCTCATGGCCAAACTCGCCGCTGGTACGCCCTAGGTCTTCACCTTTACGCTCAAATATGCTAAAGTCGTACGGTACCTTGCGCTTGTAGCTCAGTGGATAGAGCATCACCTTGCGGTGGTGGGAGTCGGAGGTTCGAGTCCTCCCAAGCGCACCAGAAATAGAGCCTCGCTAGAAGCGGGGTTTTGTTTTTTATGCGGGTCCTGCCACCGGCGGCACCCCGCCGTACTCACGTAGCTCCGTGCGTCGGGATCCCTACCGCGGGTGTCACCCGCAATTGCTCTTTTCCCTCCTCAAGCGAGGCTAAATATGCTACCCTTATCAGGTCTTGCGTGTGAAATGTTGTCAGTGACCATTAACAGTTTCACGACAAAACATAAGAAGTATGGAGAGGTCGCATAGTGGACTAGTGCGCCGCACTCGAAATGCGGTGAGGTCGCAAGGCTTCCGA
>JBBRTP010000007.1:0-14061 GCA_038244255.1 Candidatus Saccharimonadia bacterium | reverse complement strand
CGTGGTGATACCTGGCTGAGCCTGGGGTGTTAGGTAGCGCAGCACATTGGCGAGGATTTGGCCGCTGATACGGATCCGCTCTATCTCAATTGGGGTCTTCACTTGATTCATCATGAGGCGAGTATCCCCAGCAGTTCGGCACCCACGGCGTCTACGTTCTGCTCGCCGTCTAACAGATGGAGCAGACGCTTGGTCTGGTAGTACTCTACCAGCGGCCGCGTCTCGTGATCAAAAGCGATGCGTTTCTGGGCGACTGCGGCCGCATTATCATCACTGCGGCGTCGCCCTTGCAACCGAGCTAGGGCAGTAGCCTCGCTCACGTCCAATAATATTACTCCCGTAAGCTCACGCCCCCACGATGTCACATGTGTATCGAGCCATTCTGCCTCGTCGATGGTCCGTGGAAAACCGTCGAGCACAATCGGCTGCGGGATCTCGACTGCCCGAATAGCCTCTTCCACTAGCCGCTCAACCTCCGTTGAAGGGGCCAATTGCCCGCTGGCCAGATAGACTGAGTCGGCTGGTACATGGCGCAGTAGCTCGCCGCTTGAGATGTGATACCAGCCATGGGCAGCCAAAAACTCAGCCTGAATCGACTTACCGGCTCCGGTAGGACCCATCAAGATGATTATTTGACCCATAACCTCACCATATACGGCACAAAGATGACGATTCCAATCGCGAGGGCAGCAAACGAAGTGATTAGAACGGCACCGGCGGCCATATCCTTCACCAGCTTAATCTGAGGGTGCTCATTAGCGTCGATCATATCGAGTGTCTTTTCAAAGGCCGTATTTACGATCTCAGCGAAGAAGACGAGGATCACGGCGAAGAAGATAGCAGCGAGCTCCACGTCGCTCACTTGCAGATAAACGCCTAAGCAAAAGGCTAAAACAGCGAACAATAAATGTATACGGGCATTACGCTCGTGTTCGAACACATATAGTACTCCGTGCCAGGCGTGCACAAAACCTTCGATTACTCGGTCCATTTAAACTCCCGGAAGCTATAGCCAGCCTCTGCCATTAGATCTTTTTGTAAGCGCTGCATCTTGGCCTGATCACGCTCATTCTGGTGATCATAACCGCCAATATGCAGGGTACCATGGAGTACCAGGAGCGCCACCTCTTCCGATAGGCTCGTCTTGACCTCCACCGCCTGGCGCGCCGCCGTCTCGATGCCTACTACCATCTCACCGATAATCTCCTCGATGGGACCGCCACTCTCAAGATAGTTAAAGGCCAGCACATCGGTGGCATAATCGTTGCCACTGTACTCGCGGTTCATCACCCGCATCGTCTCGTCGTCAACGAAGGTCAGGTTAATGACGCCGTAGGGCAACTTGAGTTGCTGCGCGGCCCCAGCAGCCAGGCTAAAGACGCGTTGAAGCGGCTCAAGCTCCAGCTCCTCTGGTACGTCACCCACAATTACGAGTTCCAGTTTGCTCTCCATCAGCCGGCCAGCTTCGCTCTCACCAGCTGCGACACAGCGCCACCTTCGGCCTGAGCCCCCACACGCGCCATCACCGCACCAATCACGGCGCCCAGCTGCTTCATGTCCGTCGCGCCCACCTGGGCAATCACCTCGTCCACTATCGTGGCCAGCTCGGCTTCGCTCATAGCCTTAGGCAAGTACGTCAGAATGATATCGAGCTCAGCCCGTTCGATATTGGCTAGATCAGCCCGGCTCGCGGCCTCATACTGCTCAATGGAGTCACGACGCTGCTTGGCCTCGCGCTGTAACACCTTGAGCGCCTCAGCATCCTCCAACGGATGTCCCAGCTTAATCTCCTCGTTCTTCATCGAACCGCGTAAGAGGCGCAGCACACCAGTCCTGGTGGCGTCCCCAGCCTTCATACTCGTGGCTACATCGGCCATTAACTGTTCGGTAATTGTCATTGGTTTTCCTATTTCTTGCCTCATTGTATCACTCTGAGGCTATATGGACCCTAAATCAGAAACGACCCCGCTGAGGGGGTCGTTCGAGTGGCCAAGCTATTTGTATAACTTCGCTTTAGCGCTCTTTCGGGCGGCCTTCCGGATGGCGATTTCACGCTGGGCACGCTTAGATAGCGGCTTCTCGAAGTACTTGTTGCGGCGGGCAATACCAAGTACACCGGACTGCTGCACCTTCTTATTGAAGCGTCGAATCATGTTCTCTAACGACTCTTTGTCGTCTTTGCGGGTAACTTGCAGCAAATTAATCACCTCCTTTCAGGTAGCATTGGGAACTCTTAGCTGGTATCAAACTTGACCTAGATTACCAGATTTTGCCTTGTGGGGCAAGGTCAAAGACTATCAATGGGGGATTTTGACTCCCCTGCCCGCAGGTGAAAGTGCAGATGACCAACGATCTGACCAGCCGCTTTGCCGTTATTCACCTGAAGCCGGTACGCTCCCGTGACTCCTAGCTGATCAGCTACCGTCCTGATGGCCATGATCATGTCTGCGGCCAGCTCTGGGTCATCCAGGTCGTCCAGATTAACCACGTGACGCTTCGGCACGATGAGTACGTGGACCGGTGACTTGGGGTGAATATCGTTAAAGGCGGCCGCCACATCGTTGTGCCAGACGAGATTTGTCTTTTCGCCGTTGGCGATGGAGCAGAATAAGCAATCGTTCATGGGGTAATTATATACGAGAAACCCGCCTCGCAGTCCCCTCCTAAGAGGTTATGCGAGACGGGTAGCTCGATGAAGTGGTTCAGGCGAAGGTGGTGGTGCCGTCACGGAGCTTGTTTCGGAAGCAGCCGACGATGTCGCTTCGGCTGGTCCTGACTGTTGCACTGCGTGGTGGCTCGGGACGAGCCGGCAAAGCCGCAGGGGGCAGAGTCACGGCGGCACGGAGGTCACGGCGCGACGGCTTGCGTACCTTGGACGTCGAGCGACCAAGGATGCTCCGACGTACGCGGACGTATCCGACGGCGAAGGGGTCGATCACAGCCTCGCTGTAGTCCAGCACTGAGGCGACTGGGCCATGCATCCTGTGCAGGGCGGCGTTGTCGGTTCTGGCCATGGTGCAGTCCTTCCGATTTGGGCCGAAGCCCTGAGGGGGGGTTGGACAAGCTATAAACTTCATCGTGCAATCAAAGCCAAAACCGAAGTTTTAACTAAGATTGTACGATTATACACTATATAATACTTTCTGTCAATGTAAGCCCGCCAATAAGAAGGGCCGGCCCCGGCCAATCCCCGATTTAGGGAGAGGCCGAGACCGGCGAGAACTCAGTCTTAGACGAGTTCGAGGATCATGGTGCGCAGCACGCTGCAGTCACGCTGAGGCGTGGTCATGCCGCCGTGCTGGATGATCTGGCTAGCCTCGTGGCTGCAGAGATCCTGCAGATCGGGGTTGTCATAGACCAGGCGATGGATGTCGCCGGCACGACGACCGCCCCTGATCGACTCACGTCGATCGAGCATGTCACCACGTAGCTCGGATACGAGAGGCGGCTCTTCGTCCCAGATGGGCATCAAGCCATGAGCTGGAGCGTTCGCGAGATCGTCGACGATCGCCCGTACTGCCTTGACCTGAGGAAGGTCAAGTCGCTCGCACGCACTCAGGATGCGACTGACCGTGAGCTCTGAAACGAGCTCAGACTGTTGAGCACACTGCAGAGACACCGTGATGGCTTCGATCTCGGTGCGCCTGAGGCAGTGCTGATCGATTTTGGAAGCCTGTCGCGCGGTCATGCCCCGACCTCAACGAGCTCGGGTTCGGCCAGGGGGGCGTCCATGGGCTGGTTGAGCTTCCTCAGATCGGCTTCGAGCTCGTTCCGTGGGCGGAGCTTCAGCTCATACAACGACCTGTCCTTGAGTCTCGGGAACTGAGACCGGTTCGGGTTGTCGTACACGAGCTTGGCCAATTCGTCCCTTGTAATACGACTCACTGTAGTACCTGCCTTATCTTGGAGGGGGGTTCCGAACGGATAGATCAGGTCTTGGCGCTGAATGCTCCAACGTCTCCGTAGGTGCATAGACGAGTGTCATCCGGCACCTCTTTGGTCCCGACTGAGCATGGACCGGGTACGGCGCGGTACTGTACGATGCGACGGATGAGATCTTCGTCCGGCATTGCAGCAAGCGTCTCGTGAGGGGTCTTCATACTCACGCCGATTCTGGTTTCCTCAGCCTGTAACAGACCGACGAGGGTTGGGTGATCCTGCAAGGCAAGATCACTGGCTTTCAACGTGCTAGATGGGGCCGTCATTTGCCACACCTCTCATCCGGGCAGCGAGGGGGTATCACTGCAACTTGTATGGATAGAGAGATTATGGTCGCCGTATAAACTTCTGTCAATCCATAATTACAAGATTTACAAAATATCCAATAATTTAAGCTCGAGCCAGATTAGTTGGCAAAACGCCCTGGCTTAGTGCTCTTTAGCTACAAAGTCACGGACGCTCTTGACCGTATCGAGAAACTGGCTTGGGAAGATGATAGTGGAGTTCTTCTCAACGGCAATCTCAGAAAGCACCTGGAGGTTACGTAATTGGAGGGCGATGGGATGCGCCGCGATGATATCGGCCGCCTCACCCAGCTTGGCTGCACTCTGGAACTCACCATCGGCGGCAATGATCTTGGCTCGCTTCTCACGCTCGGCTTCCGCCTGCTTGGCCATGGCTCGCTGCATCGAGTCTGGTAGCTGTATATCTTTTAGCTCAACCCGGCTAATCTCAGCCCCCCACTGCTCGGTGGTAGTATCAAGAATCGCCTTGACCTCAGTATTAATCTTATCGGTATTGCTCAAAATCTCATCGAGGGCGTGCTGACCTACAATGTTTCTGACCGTAGTCTGTGCTATTTGATTGATGGCCGAGGTAACGTTATCGATGGCCACCAGGCTCTTTACCGGATCGGTCACCTTAAAGTAAGCTACCGCGGCCACACTAATCGATACGTTGTCCCGGCAGATCACCTGCTGCGGCGGGACCGCCATGGTGATGATCCGCATATTCACCTTACGCATCTGATCGATGACCGGAATAATCAGGCGAAGACCCGGCTCGCGCGGTACGCCGTCCACCCGACCCAGCCGGAAGACGACGCCGCGCTCGTACTGTTGCACGATGCGCAGGCCAAACAGCATGATAAACCCAATTATTACAATGATGGCGTAAGCGATATACATGCTCGTATCCTCGTCGTTAGAGTCCTATTTTGCGCTCTCAGAAGGCGATTTACAACGCCGTTTTGGCTAAACGAGGCCGAAGCGAGTGCGAATCTCGGCCACCACTTCACCCAGTTTGAAGGTCTCCTGCGCCCCTGAGTTCATATCACGCAGTAGCACCGTGCCCTCTTGGACTTCCTTCTGGCCAATAATTATGGCATAAGGCACGCCGAGCCGATTGGCGCGATCGAGCTGCGTGCCAATACCGTCACGATCAACCGAACCGGTCGCTGGGACATCGGCATCGAGCAGCTGCTCAATGAGGCGAAAGGCCGCCAGTCGCGCGGGCTCGCCGAGGCTGGCCACATAGAGGCGTTTGCGCTCGGGTAGGTCAGGCATTGCCCCGGTCGCTTCAATCTCCAAAATGATGCGCTCAAGCCCGGTGGCAAACCCAACCGCCGGTGTCGGCTGGCCGCCTAAGGCGTCCATCAGATCATCATAACGCCCGCCGCCACCGAGGCTGGCCTGGGCTCCCTCACGCTCGCCGTAAAATTCAAAAACGGTACGTGTGTAGTAATCGAGGCCGCGTACGAGGAGAGGGTTGAGCTCGTAGCTAATACCTAAATCATCAAGATATTCGAGCACACCGGCAAAGTGCTTCTGGCAGTCATCACAGAGATAATTCAATGTCTGAGGCGCTTCGCCCAGGATAACCTGCGTACTCGCCTCTTTGGAGTCCAGTACGCGCAGGGGGTTCTTCTTGAGGCGTTCGCGGTCGACCTCGGCCAGCTGCTTTACATTGGCCTCCAGATACTCGGTCAGGGCCTTCTTAAACTTCGGGCGGCAGGCGGCGTCACCAATCGAGTTTATTTGTAATGAAACCCCCTGGAGGCGGAGACGCTTTAAGACGCGGTGGGCCAGGGTAATGAGTTGTGCGTCCACGCTGGGATTGGCGTCACCGAAGACCTCGGCACCAAACTGTTTGTGCTGACGGTAGCGCCCCTCCTGCGGGCGGTCATAGCGAAACATCTCTTCGACGTAGAAGAGACGGACTGGCTGCGGCAATGAAGCCATACCGTGTTCAATAAAGGCTCGGGCCACAGCCGCCGTACCCTCGGGCCGTAGAGCCAGCTTCTTGTCGGAACGATCGATGAGGGTGTAGAGCTCCTTATCGACTAGATCCGTCCCCTGCCCCTGAGAGCGGGTGAATACCCCCTCATCTTCTACCAACGGCGTCTCAATGCGGCCATAGCCTGCCTCGGCGGCAGCGTCTATGAACATGTTTATAACGTAGTCAAAGATTGCGCGCCGATCGGGTAAGATATCGTACATTCCACGGACCGTCTGAAACTGCTGTTTGGCCACTTTTACTCCTTACATACACGCCGTTTGCTGAACGCTAGCGTACCACGGGGCACCAGCTCGGGCAAGCTGGCTAGAGGCGCTGGACCGCCGTCACCGCCGGCAGTCGGCCGAGCTGCTTCATGAGCGCCGATAGCACGAAGAGATCCGGCACCTCCACTACAAAGGTGATCTGTGATTCGCCACCGTCCTCACTATCGGTGGTCACCATGGAGCCAATGTTTAGGCGGCGTCGCGATATGACGCCGGTGATATCGGAGATGAGTCCAATGCGGTTGAACGCCTTTATCCGCAGCTGGCAGACTAGCCGCTCGGGCGTTTCGGTGAGCGTCTCCCAGCGGCAGGCCACAAACCGCTCGCGGTCGGTCGGCAGATTTGAACATTCAACGCCGTGGACGGTCACCCCGCTGCCCCGAGTAATATAGCCAACGATCGGCTCAGGGAAGATGGGCTGGCAGCAAGGTGCGAGGCTATATGGGAGCACTGGCCCAGTGCCAGCGATGACCCGTCCCGTGGTCTCGACGCGGCGCACCACGGGCATCGACGCCGGGCGCGCTGCATCGGGCAAGAGGCGACGAATCGCCTGATTTACACCGATACTCCCCTCGCCAATGGCAGCCAGTAGGTCATCCACCGCGTGGAGATTTAACGCATCGAGCGCCGCGGCTAACTGGCTGACTGGCATATCGTCGAGCCGCTTGGCACCCAGAGCTTTGAGCTCCTGTTCAAGGCTAGCCTTGCCTGAAGCAATATTTGAATCACGACTGGCGGCGCGAAACCAGGCCCTGATGCGGCTCTTGGCCCCAGAGGTCTGCACAAAACCAAGCCAGTCTCGATTGGGTGCCGCCTCCCGACGCGTGAGTATCTCCACTACATCGCGATTCTCCAGCTGATCATCGAGCGTAGTCATCTTGCCATTCACCTTGGCACCCATGGTACGAAGCCCCACGTCGGTGTGAATCGCAAAGGCAAAATCGACCGGTGTCGAGCCTTCGGGCAGCTCATACAGATCGCCGCGGGGCGAGTACACGAAGATACGGTCGGCAAAGAGCTCCAGACGCGCATTCTCCACGAATTCGCTTCCCGTACCCACGCTAGCCTGAAGATCGGCCAGCTGCCCCACCCAGCTGAGCCGGTCAGGTCGCGCCGCTGTTCCCCCGCCCGAGGCATACGCTTCACTCCCCTTCTGTGAGTCGTAATAGAAGTGCGCGGCAAGCCCGCGTTCGGCCTCCTCGTGCATCTGGGGCGTTCGAATCTGGATTTCGGTAATATGCCCGTCGAGCGCAAATACCGTCGTGTGCAGGCTCTGATAGCCATTTGGTTTGGGCACGGCAATGTAATCCTTAATACGATAGATTAGCGGCTTGTAGTGCTGGTGAATCACGCCCATGGCCTGGTAGCAATCAGCTACTGTGGGCACGATCAGGCGGATAGCGATGAGGTCATATATCTTATCGAGATCGCCCCCAACCTTCACCTGCTTCTTGTAAATGCTATATAAGTGCTTGTGGCGGCCCTCAATACTCTCCACCGTAATACCGCTGGCCACGAGGTACTCCGTGATGACTCGCTTGAGTTTAGCCAGATAACGCGTGGACTTCTTGACCACCGCCGCGACCTCCTGACTGAGCTCGGCATACTCATCGGGCTTGGAGTACTTAAAGCTGAGGTCCTCAATCTCGCACTTGAGCTGGCCCATGCCAAGCCGGTCGGCCAGAGGTGCAAAGACGTCCAGGCTCTCACGGGCGATCCGCAGCCGTTGCTCGGGCTTGAGGTAGCCAAGTGTCCGTAGGTTGTGTAGCCGGTCGGCCAGCTTTATTAGGATTACACGGTAATCCTTGGCAGTCGCGAGTAATAATTTGCGCAAGTTCTCGTTAGAGGCCTCCAGGCGGAGACTATCTTCCTCAGGCCCGGCCATAGCTTCTATCTGAGCCAGCTTAGTGACACCGTCGACCAGGGCAGCCACGTCATCGCCAAATATCCCAGCCAGCTCCGCAGTAGTGATCTCGGTATCCTCCACCACGTCGTGTAAGATGGCAGCGGCTATGGTTATGGCATCGAGTCCCCACTCGGCTACGGTCTCGGCCACCGCGATCGGATGCGTAATATAGGGCTTGCCGCTCTTCCGCATCTGTCCTTGATGAGCTTTGGTGGCATAGCTTAGTGCCCGATGGATAAGCTCGTTTTGAGCCTCAGTAAAGCCGGATTCATTGTATTGAACACTATAATTACTCATATCTGATATCTCTTACTACCAATTGTAGCGTACTCTCCCCCCGAAACTCATTTTTGTTCAAATGTGCAAACACCGTCACCGGTTGACCCGCTTTGAGATCCGGATGTGTGAGAGCTAGGCCAAAGCCGATTGCCCCCATCGTAGCCTTGCCGTCATCGGCTAGAGTCAACTTAAGATGCGTCTGATCTTTACCAATACGGCGGGTATCTTTGAGCGTCAAGTCAGTTAGCGATAGTAACGGCTCACGATTACCCTGGCCATATGGCTCAAGTAGCGACAACTGCCCGAGTAGTTCCCAGTCGGCCGTCTCTAGACCAGATAGCTCGGCATCGGCCTCTAGCTCCGGCCGCACGTAGGTATCAGCATGCTCGGCGTGGTACGTATTGAGTGCGGTTCTGAGCTCATCTAGGCGGTCGGTAGGGAGCGTAAACCCAGCGGCATAGTAGTGCCCACCAAACTTAGTGAGTAACGGCACGTTGGCCCGTAGCGCTTCCACCAAATTAAAGTTGCCAATGCTTCGCCCCGACCCCTTGGTTACCTCCCCCATAGTCTGTGCCACTAGTACCGGCTTCTGCCACTTCTCGGCCAGTTTTGATGCCACAATCCCCACGATGCCATGCGACCAGCCGGTGTCGGCGAGTAGTAAAACCGCATCATCCGGTCTCATTTCCGCCTGCCGATCGGCCGCTGTAAAGATGGTCTCCTGGTCACTCCGGCGCTGCCGGTTGAGCTGGTCGAGCTCCTCGGAAATACTCGCCGCGCGCTCGGCGTCAGTGGTCTGGAGCAGCTCCAGGCTGCGAGCTGCGTGCTCAAGTCGCCCAGCCGCATTCAGCCGTGGCCCTAGTACAAACCCCAGATGGTGCGAGTTGATACTGGCAATATCGACGCCGCCAATATTTGCCAGCGCCCGGAGGCCAATCCGCCGTGTACGACGCATCACTTTAAGACCATACGAAGCAAGAACCCGATTCTCGCCCACCAGTTCCACTACGTCGCAGACGGTACCAAGGGCCACTAGGTCGAGGAGCCACTTCTCCTGCCCTGCTGCCGGGACTCCCGTGCGCTGCTGGAGCGCCTGTACCAGCTTAAACGCCACTCCCGCGCCACAGAGCTCCTTAAATGG
The DNA here is from genome assembly GCA_038244255.1 of Candidatus Saccharimonadia bacterium. Lineage (GTDB taxonomy): Bacteria > Patescibacteriota > Saccharimonadia > UBA4664 > UBA4664 > JBBRTP01. The sequence continues at coordinate 4,235 of JBBRTP010000007.1, read as the reverse complement.
TTAGACGTCTCCAGGGCGCTTAGGATTGATCACCGCGATGGCCTGCGGGAGCTCCGCCGGCACGGCATGATGATCGGTAATGATAAGATCCAATCCGTTATCACGAGCCCACTCGGCCTCCTTGGCGCTGGTGATGCCGCAGTCCACGCTTATCACCAAGTCAACCCCACTGGCCTTCAACTGCTGGAGTGCCTCGAGATTGATACCATAGCCCTCTTCGAAACGATCCGGAATGTAGCTCGTGGCTTCGATGCCATATTGCACCAGCGCCTCCAGCATAATGGCGCTCGCCGTAATACCATCGATATCGTAATCGCCGTATATAACGACCCGTTCCGAGCGCTCTGATGCTAAGATAATGCGCGCCACGGCCGCCGCCATGTCGATTAGCAGATATGGATCATGCGTATGCAGCGCGTAATCGGGATAGAGAAACGCCCCTATATCATCTGACGCCACGCCGCGCCGCGCCAGAATCTCGGCCAGTATTTGAGGGACTTCGCTGGGTGATTGATCCGTCATAGATCAACAGTATAACAAGAGAGCGCCCACACAACGTTAGTCATGTGGGCGAAGCTGATCATCTAAGAGGGTGGCCAGCGGGACGGTGTTTGTGCCGGATCTGAGGTCATGGTAGCGACGTATCAGCGCGGCGTCACTCGTACCCTTGATTTGATGTTCGAGCGACCGGATTTCGTCGGCAAGCTGTGTCTTATCGACGATCTTACCGGCAGTGTTGATTCGAATCAGGTCGTCAAGCCGTCGGTTCAGATCAACAACGTGCTCATATCGATTATGCTCAATGCGTGATTTACGAAGCCGCACGCGCTCCCGATGTTCAGCGCCAAATGGCAGCTTAAGCTTAAACAACTTCACGCTGGTCCCCCATCGTATTGGAAACCGAGTACCGGGTGGTGCTCAGATTGGCGTAAGTGGGCTCGAACACTCTCAGCCTACGTGATGCTTACCTAGAGTACAATATCAGATTAGAATTTACGAGCGAGAAAATAGAAGTTCGGGTCACTACGGCGGACGAAGCCGGGTGGTGGCTCGGGCATAAAGCGGCTCTGCGTTGACGGGTACATGGCGTGTGTACTCTGGCGCCCACCCCAAATGGAAGCGATAAGCCGCATCATAGGTTAACCCCTCCCCCGCGCTTAGACTGACTCTTGAGTACGAGTCCCTGGAGCTCGCGGTACAGAAGGAACTTGGGATTAGCGGTGTAGACCTTGGAGTTGCCCTCCAGCGTCACCTTCACAAAACCAACATCGCCCAGACGCTTTAGCTCGCGTTGGACGTTACCGGGATCTTCTTTGATCATCTTGGCCAAACCACGCACGTGCATGCGAAAATCGGGATATTTCGTATATATCACTATGATCTTGCGGCGGGTCTTGGATGTAATGAATAGTTCGAGCATTTGGTTTTGTTTAAGCGCTTTTTATCTTGAAACGTTGTTAAATTGACTCTACTCCAAGCATAAGAAGAATGCAAGTCTTTTTTACAACAGGGTGAAATAGCGTGGCTTTAATGTTCTACAAGGTATCCCACAGCCATCCGAAACTCGCTTGTCGAGATCTCTTCTGGCCTAGTTCCGGACCTTGCTACTAAGTCTAGCTCACCGCCACGAGTTCTAGGTCGGCTGTGGGCTACAGAAATGAAAAAACCTAGCTGAGCTAGGTGCGATTAAGTGCGCGAGCATGTTCAGGGCGGATGTAAGGTACTAAGCCTTAGCCTTCTTACCGGCCTTGGCTTCGATCTGAGCCTCCTTGGCGAGACGCTTCAGCTTGTAGCTGTGCCAGGTGACCAGGAGCGGTGAGGCATTAAAGATGGACGAGTAGGTCCCCGAGGCGATACCGATGAGTAATGCTAAGACGAAGAGGCGGATGCTGTGGCCGCCAAAGAGGAAGAGGGCCATCAGGGTGAGCAGCACGGTGAGCGAGGTGTTAATGGAGCGAGCGAGCGTCTCTAAGATTGAGACATTCACAATGTGGCCAAACTCCCCTTTCTCACGGCGCAGGTTCTCCCGAATCCGGTCGAAGACCACGATGGTATCGTGCACCGAGAAGCCAATAACGGTTAGGATAGCTGTCACAAACAGCGCGTCGATCTCGATCTTAAAGAAATGGCCGAGGAGCGAGAATACACCGAGTACGAAGAGCGAGTCATGCAGCAGCGCGATGATGGCCATGACGCCAAACGACAGCGGGCTCACCGGTGGTGGCGCGTTGCGGAAAGCGAAGGCAACGTAGAATACGATGGCAAGTGAGGCGAGCAAGAGACTTACGATGGCATTACGCGCAATATCTTTAGATACACTTGGCCCGACGGAGTCGAACGAGAGCTCCTCGAGCCCCTGTACAGCCAGCGCGGTCTTAAGCTTCTGGTGATTGGCCTCGTGCTGAGCCTGAGGTGACGGGTCGGCGAAGCGAATCTCGGTCTGCCCCGAGCCCGTGGCTACCACCAGCACATCTTTGAAACCAATCTGAGCCGCTGCGGCCTCCACCTTGGCGCTGTCGACGGTGCCCTTTACCACGCTGAGCTGGCCCGAGTTGAAGTCGATACCCAGGCGCAGGCCAAAGACGAAGAGCGAAATAAGCCCCGGCACGATCATAATCAGCGAGATGGCATACCAGATCTTGCGTTTGCCAATGATATCCATCACAGCTGGACCTCCGAATCTTTGAGCCCGTACCACTTCGGGTTTCGTCCCCACTTCTGGCGGATCACCAGGCGCAACAGCGTCCGAGTAATTACCACGGCGGTAAAGAGTGATACCAGCACACCGAGGCCAAGGGTGACGGCGAAGCCACGGATGATGGGTGTGGCGGTCGAGGAGAGGTACAGAATGGTGCAGGTGATGAGTGTGGAGACGTTAGAGTCGCGAATACTCGTCCAGGCACGGTCGAAGGCGGTCTCGGTGGCGGCCACAAAGCTCTTGCCGGCGCGCAGCTCCTCTTTGAGACGCTCAAAGATCAGAATATTGGCGTCTACCGCCATACCGATACTTAGAATAAATCCAGCGATTCCCGCCAGCGTTAATACGATGGTATAGCCCGGCACGAAGGCGCTCAGCTTATAGAGCGTGAGAGTGATGGTGGTGTAAATGACGAGCGCGCTCACCGCCACAGCACCAGCCAGTCGGTAGTACAACAGCATAAATACGGCTACCGTGGCCAGACCAATCAGTCCCGCCACCAATGAGTGCGAGACGCTCTCCTTGCCCAGGGTTGGCCCGACGGTGTTCTGACCAACGAGCGTCACTGGTACGGGCAAGGCACCTGAATTAATGAGGTTTGCAATATTCTTGGCGTCGCTCACCGAGGCGAAGTTACCCTGGAGTTGCGCGTGACCGTCGGTAATCGGGGATGATACCGTCGCCGGACCGAAGAGGATCTGATCGTCGAGCAAGATGGTGAGGTATCCACCGGTCTGATTGAGCTGGGTGGTGACGTCGCCGAAGGTCTTCACCGCCGAGCCTTTGAGCACCAGCGAGACCACCGGTTTACTGGTCTGTGGGTCGATAGTGACGTCGGCGCTTGAGACGTCTTTACCGGTGATAGCAAGTAGCGACGGGCTGGCCCCTTGGCTAGCTTGGACCGCAAACGACAGCGTGGCGGTCTGTCCAATCTGCTGGATGGCAGCGTTCACGTCCTTCACGCCAGGCAGACTCACCGAGACGCGATCCTTACCTTGCTGTTGCACGACAACCTCCTGCGTACCACCTATGTTGGCACGACGCTGCATAACCTGCACCAGTGAGCTCATCGCCTGATCGTGCTGGCCAGCTGGTGTTTTTGCGAGATCGGCCTGAAATACCAGCTGGGCGCCGCCCTGCAAATCTAGCCCCTGCTTGACCTGGAGTTTGACGTTCTTGATGCCGAAGAACTTGAAGATGGCGTCTTCACGCGGGATGGCGATGAGAGCCGTTACGACTGCGAGCGCCAAGATCAAACCAAATTTCAGTCGTAAACTCATAACGAGATAGATAATACTTTAGATCTGATGAGCGCGTCAAACGCAACGGCAGCTTAAATCCAATTGGCTACGGTATTGTTAATGCGATCCATCACCAGGTCGGGGTCAATCTTCTCCTCGTCGGTGTAGTAGTGCGACACGGTGAAGAAGTTATCCGGTATATAGAGGTAGTGAATCTCGTCCACCAATTGGCTGAGTCGCTCAATGACCTCGGCCGGACCTACCGGGATGGCGGCGATGATCTTCTCGGTGTGAAT